>JADGNT010000524.1 GCA_017883345.1 Candidatus Solibacter sp.
CGTCTGTTTGCGCTCGCGGCGCAGGTGATCCAGTTCGCCGGTCAGGTCGCGCAGGCGGTCGATCTGGCTCTCGCTCCACATCGCCATGGCGGCAAAGGCCATCACGCAGTGCAGCGCGAAATCGTAATACGATTCGTGGTGCAGGTACACGGCCCAGGCGGGCGCGCCGCCGCGGTTAAAGAGGTACAGCAGAATCACGGCGTGCTCGAAGAACGCCGCGGCCAGCACCAACAGGGAGTAGCGGAAGATCCGCGCACCCACCCCGCCGCTATTGCGCAGGGTGTAAAAGTTGTAGACGTAGACGAATCCGAGGACCACGGCGTGCGAGGCGTGGTAGGCTTCCAGGCCCGAATACTGGCCGATGGCCCAGACCAGCGCCACGAAGATGGGCAGGATGGCAATCAGGCGCAGCACCGTACGCCAGTCCTTCATGCTGCTGGCGAAGCCGGCGCGCGCCGCCGCGATCAGCACGATGGCAAACCCGAACTCGAAGGTGGCATAGGGCGCCAGCCAACCTGAGTGTTGGGTGCGCAACAGTTGGAAGCCGAAAAACGCGGCCAGCACGCGCATCCCCCAGGCCACCGCCCAAAGCCCGAAGTAGACCACCTTCGACTGCCGGTACAAGAACAGAAACACCGTCCCAAACAGCACCGCGCCGATTTCCTGGATGTAAAACGATGTGATGTCGGCAACCGGGCTGGAAGGGTCCATCGGCTCAGTCTCCGTTGATGGTGTGGCGGCGGACGGCGCGCGCCTTCCCGGTCTCCTCGTCCACGTCGACGATCACCGAGTGCAACTCCACCCCGTGTTTGGCAGCCTCCATGCGCACCGGCAGGCCGGAGAGGAAGCGCTGCAAAATGGTCTCCGTATCGACACCGATCACCGAGCGGTAGGGGCCGGTCATACCACAATCGGTCTGGTAGGCGGTGCCGCCGGGCAGGATACGGGTATCGGCGGTCGGCACGTGGGTATGCGTGCCCACTACGGCGGAGACGCGGCCGTCCAGATACCAGCCCATCGCCATCTTCTCGCTGGTCACCTCGGCGTGAAAGTCCACGAACCTCACATTAACCGCGGGGTCGATCTGACTCAAGAGCAAATCCGCCTTGCGGAACGGACAATCGGTGGACGGCATGTAGGTGCGGCCTTGCAGATTGATGACGGCGCACTCCACCCCGTTGCGGGCCTTCACGGTTACCAGTCCATGGCCCGGCGCCTCGGGATAATTCGCGGGCCGCAGCAGGCGCGGCTGGCGATTCAGATAATCGTAGAGTTCGCGCTTGTCCCAGACATGGTTGCCGCTGGTGAGGACATCGAGGCCGAGGGCGAAGAGATCCTCGGCGATCGCGGGGGTGATGCCGAAGCCTCCGGCGGCATTTTCCGCGTTGGCAATCGCCAGATCGATTTGATTCGATTTGACGATGTCCTCCACGTGGTCCGCCACAATACGCCGTCCGGGCGCGCCGAAAATATCGCCGACAAAGAGAATTTTCACAGAGCTTTCACGTTAACACGGTGAAACACAGATCGACGGAGCGGAGGTGGGGCAGGCGCTTCCGCCTGCCAACCGCGGGCTCGATTCAAGAGTTGGCAGGCGGAAGCGCCTGCCCCACCTTTTGCCCTTCTGCTATGTTCAAGTTTATGTCCCACGAACAGCAGCATGACTGTCTCGGCCCGCGCAGTTACGTCAAAACCCGTCGAGTCGATGAGTGCCGCACCATGGACGAACTCTTCCTCCACTGCCTGCCGGCCTTCGGGGGAGCCTATCTGCGCCGCATCTACCAAATCCTGGACGCTGCCATCGGCATGGGCTGCCCGCTCACCCTGGCTGTCTCCGGCCCCGTCACGGTATCCGGCCAGCAGCATACGTGGCTGATTCCGCTGCTCGAAACCGGCTGGGTGGCCTACCTCAGCACGACCGACGCGGTCTGCTACCACGACGGTCATCGCAGCCTCGACGCCTACAAGTCCGGCCCCATCCACGAAGTCCCCATCACCAGCGATGACGCCGCTCTGCGCGACCAGGGAACCATCCGCGTCACCGACATGGCATTCGACGAAGGCGTGCTGCTGGACCAGGACCGTTTCCTCTCCGCGGTTCTCGCCCGCGCCGAATTCCAGCGCAAGATGACCGGGACCGAACTGCGCTACCTGCTCGGGAAATACTACGCCGCGCAGGAAGAACAGAACGCGGTGGAGGCGGGACTGCTCGCCACCTGCTTCCGCCATGCGGTGCCGATCTTCGTGGGCGCGCCCGGCGACGGCAGCGTCTTTTTGAATTCGATGAAGCTCTGGGCCATGCACCAGGCCGGATTGATCCCGGCCTACAAGTTCGATCTGGACCTGCACGCCGAGGTCTTCGAGGCCTGCGCTTACCATCGATGGGGGCTCTTCGAGCATCCCGTTCACGCTCTCGGCACGGTCATTCTGGGCGGCGGCGTGCCCAAGAATTACAACCTCCAACCGGAGCCCGCGCTCGGCCAGGTGCTGGGACTGCCCAACGTGCGCGGCTACCACTTCGACGTGCAGATTGTGACCGCGCCGGTGACCGATGGCTCGCTCTCCTCGTGCCCGCCGGCCGAAGCGGTCACTTGGGGAAAGGTGGACAAGGACACCTATCTTCAAACCACGGAGAGCATGCAGTGCGACTACTCGGTGGTCATGCCGTTCCTGATGAAGGCGCTGTTCGAAAATCGCGCGCGCTACCAGGAAATGGCCGAAAAGGAAGGGGAGGAACGGCTGTTCGCGCGCCAGCCGAAAGCCCGGGGCTACCTGCGCCCGCGAGCGGGTTACCGCCTCTTCGAGCACCGTGCCCGCCTCAACGCGCAGCTTACCGAAGACGTGCGAAACAATCGGGATTGGCTGCTGGAAAGCCTTTCGTACCCGCTGGCAGTGCAGGCGTAAGGGGTTCGACGGCTTATAACTTCGCAGTTGCTACCGTGGCGCACGCACTCCTGCGTGCTGCGTCGAGTCTCCACTCGACGCCTCTTCGCCCATGGGCCAGCGGGCGTCGACAAGAGTGCCGACGCTGCACGCAGGAGTGCGTGCGCCCGCTTATTTGGTAACGATGTATACCGGGGTAGCAAGTCCGAAGTTGCCGGCCGCATCCCACGCCGTGGCCGTGATGACATGCGTGCCGGATTTTGCCTTCTTGGGGTTCCATTGAAACGAGTACGGAGCAGCCAAACCGAAATACGATTGGATGCCGTCCACATAGATGGACACCTGCGTCACCCCGACATTGTCCTGGGCGGCGGCGCTCACGTTGATGCTTCCGTTCCCAGTCACCGGGCCACCCGCCGGCGAGGTGATTCGCACCGTCGGAGGAGTCGTGTCCTTCACCGTCGCCGGAACCGTCACGTTCACTGTGAGACTCGCGGTGCCGGTATTGCCAGCCGGGTCCTGCGCTGCCACGGATAGCGTGTGGGTGCCTGCCACGGTTCCCGCATTCCAGCCAAATGCGAAGGAGGCCTTGGTGGTGGAACTCATCAGCACACCGTCGCTGTAGAACTTGACGCTGCTGATGCCGAGACTGTCGCTGGCGGCGCCGCTTACCGTCACCGTTCCCGAAACCGTGCTTCCCGCGGTTGGCGCGGAGATCGCTACCGAGGGCGGAGGATTAACCGGCGCAGCGAGCGCCGCGCTAACTGCCTTGTACGCGTTCACGCGGCCCCATCCGAAACTCGGATCGAAGCCGGTAGCCCCGAGATCGTCGGAATTCGCTTCCAGCAGCGACACCAGGGCGCTGGCCGAAAGGGAGGGCCGGGCGGCGAGCGCCAGCGCGCCCACGCCGGCGGCAATCGGCGAGGAAAAGGAGGTTCCGTACCACGTTCCGTATCCTCCACCGTTGGTGGTGGTCAGGATGTTATTGCCCGGCGCGGAGAGATCGATCCAGGAGCCAAAGTTCGAAAAGCTTGCCAGCGTGTCAGTCGGCTCGGTGGCGCTGACGGCTACCACGTTGTCGCAGGCGGCTGGATAGTTGGGCGTGGAATTGCCGCTGTTCCCGGCCCCGGCGAACACTACCGAGCCTTTGTTCCAGGCATAGTTCACCGCGCTCTGCAGCGCGCTCGAGGGCGAAGTCCCGGCGAGACTGATATTGATGATGCGCGCGCCGTGGTCGGCCGCATAGGTGATGGCGCTCGCGATATTGGAATAGGAGGCAGAGCCGGTCGAATCCACCACCACTAGAGGCATGATCGGATTCGCCCAGGTCACGCCCGCCACGCCGGTCAGGTTATTGGTCGCGGCGGCCACGGTTCCCGCCACGGCCGACCCGTGTCCCATCTGGTCGTGGGTATCCGTGTTGCCGCTGAGAAAGTTCCATCCCGCCATGATGCGGGGCGCCAGATCCGGATGGGTCGCGTCGATGCCGGAATCCACGATGGCGATAGGCTGGGCGGCGCTGCCTACACTGGAATTCCAGGCAGACGGAGCTTGGATCGTCGCCAGGTGCCACTGCGA
>JADGNT010000525.1 GCA_017883345.1 Candidatus Solibacter sp.
GCCGTCGGCGAACACCAGAAGGTCGCCCTTGCTTTGGGCGGCGCCGAGGTTGCGGGCGCGCGCCACGCCGATGCCGGGAGCCTTGATCGCGCGGCGGAAAGCGGCGGTGGAACCATCGGTGGAAGCGTCGTCCACGATGACGATTTCGGAGCGCGCGGGCAGCGTGTCGCGCAGGTTTTCCACGGTGCGGCGCAGTTCGGCGCCTTCGTTGCGGGTGACGACAATGACGCTGATCTTCACGGCATTTTCTCTTCGAGCCAGATATTTCCGGTGAGTTCGCCGAAGGAGAAAACCATGCGGCCGGGGGCCACGGAAAGGCCGATCAGCCCGGTCGTGGGGGTCATGCGCCTGAGGGAACGGCGCGCGCGGTGAAAGTGGCGCACGGCGAAGGCGTCGCCGGCGGGTTGTTTGTTGGCGGCATGCAGACGGCGCGCCCAGATGCAGCGGAAACCGTCGCGGGCGGAGAGGAAATAGAGCAGCCCTCCGTCGGGGCTCCAGGCCGGCTCCATTTCCTCGCTGGCGCCGTCGGTGACCGCAATCCATCGCGGGCGCGCCACGGGAAGAGCGCCATCGACGGGCACCACGAAGACCTGCGCGGTGGTCATTCTGGTGCGCGCATGGAAGGCCATCCATTTGCCGTCGGGAGAGAAGCGGCCGTCGGTGAGCACGCCGCCTTGGGGACGCTGCGCGACGGTGACGCGCGCCTTGCGCTCCACGTCGTAATAGGTCAGGTCTTCGGACTGCGCGGGTTCGTAGGAGATGCGTTTGCCATCGGCGGAGACCGCCATGGTGGTGCCGCAACCGGTGCACAGCGTTTCGACGGCGCCGCCGGCACGGGGTACGGAGAAGATGTTGCCGGAGAGATCGCAATAGGCCACGCTGGCGCCATCGCCGGAGATTCGGGGATTGAGGAACCCGGACGGGGAAGCCACCAGGGTGATGGCTTTGCCGGAGGTCAAATCGCGGGCGCGGACCGACCTGGAACCGAGTTGGGTGCTGAGGTAGACGAGGGAACGGCCGTCGGCGGAGAGCGAGGGCGCGAGCGAGGAGGGTTCGTCGATGGTGATGGGCTCGAGTTCGCCTTTGGCGATTCCGCGGTCGGCGTCGAGCGCCTGGCTCCACACCTCGGGCTTCCAATCGAGGCTGGAAAACGCCAGGCGGCCGCGGACGCTGGCCGCCGCGGTGGAGGCGTGCAATTGATACCCGGGAGCTTGCGTGAGGCGCGTGGCGCGGCCTTGCACGTGTCCGCTGGAGAGAGCGATCTCCCAGAGATTGCCGGCGTCGCCGGGGCCGGCGGCGAAGACCACGCGCCCGGAGGCACGCCATTCGAGCGGCAGGATATCGGTCAGCCAGGCGGTGTAGACCAGCCGCTGCGCGGCCAGCGCCGCCAAGGCCCCTGTCTGGCGCGCGGGCCCCGGCTGCACCGGGATGGTCCACCAGTCGGCGGCACCGCCGCCACTGGGGCGGCCCAGCACCAGCACCTCATCGCCCGCCGGCGACCAGACGGGGTAGAGCGCGGCGGCCAGGTCGGCGCCGATCTGCCGCGCCTGTCCCCCGCCGCTTTCGATCACGTAGACGCGCGCCGTACCGGGCAGCAGGTCGGAACTCTCGCGGCCCTCCCAGTAGGCGATCCAGCGCCCGTCGGGAGAGAAGCGCGGCCCGCGGCCGCGGGGGGCGAGCAGCACCGCGTCGCCCCCCATAGACGGCACCACGTAGATGCCGCCGCCGGAGCGTTCACTGCGGAAGGCCACGCGCGTGCCATCGGCGGAGATCGCGGGCTCGCTGTCGTCCGCCTCGTCGGTAGTCAGACGGATGGGGTCGCGTCCGCCGATCTGCTGCACCCAGATGTCGAGGTTGCCGGCCTGGTTGCGATCGCTGGCAAAGGCCAGCAGGTTGCCGTCGCGCGAGAGCGCCGGATAGTCGTTGAGCCCGCCCGTGTTGGTGACCTGGCGCAGCACCGCGGCGGACGCGACGGGTTCGGCGGGACGGAACGACCACCAGGTCGCGGCGGAGGCAAGCAACGCGGCGCCCGCCGCCAGCGCCAGGGCCGGAAAGCGGCGCGGCGCGCGCGCCGGGGGCGCGGCAAGATCGAGATCGGCCAGCGCGGAAGCCAGCAGCAGTTTGACATCGCCCATGGATTGCCAGCGCTCGCTGCGTTTCTTGCACAGGCAGGTCTCGACGATGCGTTCCAAGGCGGGCGGCAATTCGGGGGAAAACTGGCGCGCGGACGTTGGCTCCTTGGCAATCACGGCCGCCAGCGTGGCCATCTCGGTATCTTCCCGAAAGGCGCGGCGCGCCGTAATCATTTCGTAGAGCACGCAGCCGAAGGAAAAGATATCGGAACGCCAATCGACATCCTGGCCCGCGGCCTGTTCCGGCGACATGTAGGCCACAGTGCCAAGGATCTGGCCGGACAGGGTGAGGGTCTGGGTGGCGTTGGATTCGGAATCGCCGGCAGCGGCGACCTTGGCGATCCCGAAATCGAGGATCTTGGCCAGGCCGCGTTCGGTCACCATAATATTGCCGGGCTTGAGGTCGCGATGCACGATGCCGGCGGCGTGCGCGGCGGCGATGGCATCGGCAATCTGAATGGCGATGGGCAGCGTCTGGCGCAGCGGCGGCCGGCGCGCGGCGAGGGCGCCGAGCGTCCGGCCTTCGACGCGTTCCATGGCGATGAAATCGACGCCCGCATCGTGGCCGACCTCGTAGACCGTGACGATATTGGGGTGGTTGAGCGCGCTCGCCGCCTGCGCTTCGCGGATCAGGCGTCCGCGCCCGGCTGTACCATCAAATCGGTCGGGCGAGAGAACCTTGAGGGCGACGGCGCGATTGAGGCGCGTATCGAGAGCCTGATAGACCGTGCCCATGCCGCCCGCGCCCAGCCTGGCCTGGATTTCATAGTGGCCCAGCCGTCGTCCGGGATCCATTCCCTCGGTGACAGTTGGACAGCTCATGTGTACTAGGGATTGTACCCCATAGGCAGCGGGTGTTTACAACTGAATTCCGCACCAGGCGCAATGGGTCCAGCCTGGCTGGATGGTGCGATGGCAAGCCGGACACGCCGGTTGGACACCGGCGCCGCAGCGCGGGCAGAATGCGTGACTGGGCTGTACGCCGGCGCCGCACTTGGAACAGTACGCGAGCAGCGGCTCCCGCAGGATGAAGTAGAGAATGACGCCGATGCCGTTGAACAGGAAGATGGCCAGCAGGGTCCACATCACGTAGCGCATGCCGCGGCGGCGGGCATCGCCGTAGACATAGCCGATCAGCAAAGTGTAGCCGGCCAGGAGCAGCGGGACCACCGTCGGGACGATGAGCCGGGCCAGTAAATGGACGTGGTTTCGAGGGTGAAAAAAGACGAGGTTGAAAAATAGGAAGCCCAGCAGGAACACGATACCGGCGGCAACCCAACCACCGGGGGGGATCACTCTCTTGGCTGAAACAACGGGCGTCATACGATACTCCTTTCGAGACGGCGGCGCGAAGCCAGCACGAGCGCTGAAGCCGTGCCTAAAACAGAAGAAATTACGGCCCACAGGAGCCACGCCAGGGCGGCGGAATCGCCCAACAGGATGCGTAGCGTCTGGCCGATCAGCAGGATGAAAGCACAGGCGAAGATGGCGGCCGCGCCGGCGAAGACCGCGCCTTGGCGGCGATCCACCTCGGCGGCCACCAGCGAATTGGTGCGGCGCAGCAGGTCGGCGAGCGGCAGCGGACAGGGCAGCGCGGAGAGCCCGGCGGCGAGCGCGGCGTAGTCGTCAAGTTTGGCGGCGCAGCGGGCACACTGGCGCGCGTGTTCCCTCACTAAGCGCTCTTCGCCGGCATCCAGCAGGCCGGCCGCGCTGAGGGCAAGCAGGTGACGAACGGATTCGTGGTCGCTCATAGGATGTCTTCCTTGCAGAGTTTCTGTTTCATGGCTTCCAGTCCGCGCCGCACTCGGCTTTTCACGGTGGAAAGCGGAACTTGCGTGACCTCGGCGATTTCTTCCAGCTTCATCCCTTCCTCGAAGCGCAGCGTGAGGGCTTCCCGGTACAGCGCGGGCAGTTCCGCCAGGGCAGCGGCCAGGATCGCGGCGCGCTCGCCGGCCAGCACGGTGCTGAGAGCGTCCGGCGCGCGCGAGGGAATGGCAAATTCGCGATCTTCCAGGCTCTCGCCGGGCCGCCTGCGCAGCAGATCCATGGCGGCATTGTGCGCGATGGCGAAGAGCCAGGTATCGAAGCTGCGTGCCGCATCGTAGCGATGCAGTTGGCGGACCACGTGCAGCCAGGTCTGCTGGAACAGATCGTCGGCCGATGCCGCGTCGCGCACCAGCCGCAGGAGGTAGCGATAGAGCCGGTGCTGATAGTGGCCGACGGCTTCGGCCAGCGCGGCGGGGTCGCCACTCCGCAAGCGCGCGACCTGGGTGGGTTCCGCCACGGGGAAACTTTCGTCGATAGCCGCTTGGTAAATCATAACCGCAT
>JADGNT010000526.1 GCA_017883345.1 Candidatus Solibacter sp.
CCGAGCCACTTTGGCCAGCTTCACCGATTCCTTGCTGGATTCGACGTTGGTGATCGCGTTCAGAATGTCCAGCCGGATGGTCTGCTGCGTGGTGCGCACCGCCAGGGTGTCCTGCTTTTTGCGCACGATCGCGTCGGCCATGTCCGCGGAAGCCGCCCGGTTCCGGATGGGCAGCGTCAGGCGGAGTCCTAACTGGTACGACGAGAACCCAAAACCGAACATCTGAGTCAATGCATCCGTGATTCCGCCGGGAATCGAGCTCAACACCGAAGTGGGTACTCCCTCGTTGAACACGCTCGTTTTCTGGAGGAATATGCCGCCGCGCCCGTTGACGGTGTAGTTACCGGTTAATGCCAGGTTCGGCAACAGAGCGTTGCGCGATGTCTGGATCCCAAGATCGTCCACATCCAGAGTCTGCGTTGCCTGCTTGAGGTCCGGGCGATTCTGCATCGCCAATTGGATGGACTGCTCGTTATCGTAATTGATCGATTCCAGCGGCATCTCCGCCAAATCGGTGAGCACCAGCGGCAGCTTGCGAATCTCGGGATCGAGATCGGCGCTGATCTGTTTGCGCAAGGCGTCTTCCCGCTGCACCAGGGTGAACCGGGCCTGCGCTACGAGGACTTCGTTGGTGGCCAACTGCTGCTGCGGATTATAAATGTCGAGCGGCGAAAGAGCGCCCAACTCCAATTGCTTCTCCGAGAGCTTGAGGAACTCCGCCGAGACGTCGCGCGCGCCTTCCGCTACTTTCAGGCTCTCGCGCGCCGAAACCACGTCCCAATAGGCGGACTCGGCGGCCGAAATCAGATTCAGCATTTGCCCCTTCAAGCCGAATTCGCTGATCTTCAGACGGCTCCGGGCGGTCATCAGGATCAGCCGGTTGACGTACGCTCCGCGGTTCTGCAGCAAGGGCTGCGAGAACTGGATCGCCAGGTTGCTGGAAAGCGCCGGGTTGTAACTGTTGAACGAGGTGTTGCTGGTGGACTTAGCCCCGCCCCAACTGACCGTGTAGTTCATGCCTTCGGGCAGGGTTTGCGTGACGCTCATGGCCAGCGGTTGGCTCAGAGTCTTTAGGGTGGTGGCCCCTTCCAAGACGCTGGTCGAAGGCGTGGTCGCGCGCGAAGTGCTAAAACTCGCCACCGCGCGGGGATCCCACACGCCAAAGGCGCGCTGGATGGCGTTCTTGGGCATCTCCAGACTGAGCATCTGGAGCTGGATGTCCGTGTTGTTGGACAGGACCAGCGCCAGGTAGTTCTTGAGCGACAATTCCAGCTTGTCGCCGGCCACGAAATCCTTCAGGCGCACCGGGTCTTTCAGTTCGACCTTGGGCTGCGTCTTGGAGAACGTCTCCCGGAAATACGACGGCTTGGGAAACGACGACATCTGCGCAAACGCGCCCGCCGCCAGAAGAATGCCTGTAGTTAAGGTTCTCAACAGCATATGCTTACTCGTAACGAATGGCCTCAATGGGATCCAGTTTCGCGGCCTGTACGGCCGGATAAATTCCAAACAACAAACCAATAAAAACGGAGACGCCAAACGCCACCACAATCGATGACGTGGTCACTACCGTGGACCAGCCCGCCGCCGTCGCGATCACCCGCGACAACGTGAAGCCGAACCCGATGCCGATCAAGCCACCGACAATCGAGATCAGCACCGCCTCCGTCAGGAACTGACGCACAATATCGCCCTGGCGTGCACCGATGGCGCGCCGGATACCGATTTCGCGGGTCCGCTCCAATACCGTGGCCAGCATGATATTCATGATGCCGATGCCACCCACCAGAAGCGAAATGCCCGCGATACAGATCATCACGATCTCGAAGATGAACGACGTGCGCCGCCGCTCTTCCAGCAGGCCGGCGGGCACCACCACGGTGAAATCGCCCGCATCCTTGTGGGTGGCTGCCAGGATGGCGCGCACCACGTTGGCCGTCTCGATGGAATCCACGCCCGGACCCACCTTCATGTAAATTCCGTCGATCTCGTCCTTGAGGTAGCTGGTATTGTCCTCAAAGCGGCGCATCACGGTGTTCAGCGGCGAGATGACGAGGTTATTGCGGTTCATCGCCTGCACACCTTCCACGTCCGTGTCGCTGGTGGCCTGCGGGGTCAGCACGCCGATCACCTGCAACCAGGTGTCGTTGACCTTGACGTATTTCCCGATCGCGTAGTCGTAACCCAGCAGATTGACCTTGGTGGTTTCGCCGAGCACGCAAACCGGCGCCGATGCGGTGTTCTCGTCATCGGTGAAAAACCGGCCCTGCACCAGCTTCAGACTGTTGATCTCCACGAAATTGGGCAGCACGCCGATCAACTGCGGCTGCTCCTGGCTGGTCTTGGGCAGCAGCTTTTGCGGCTTGAAGCGTTTGCGCGGGGTGATCGCCACTAAACCTGAGACGTTCTCGGAGATGGCGCGATAGTCGCGGAAGGAAAGCCCCGGGGAAATCGCGCGCACGGTTTGCAACTCGTTGCGATCCACCGACTCGTGGGCTTCCACGATGATGTTGTTGACGCCCAACTGGTCGATGAAGCTCATCATCTCTTTCTGCGCGCCGGCAGTGATCGAGAGCATGGCCACCACCGCGCCCACGCCGAAGATCATGCCGAGCATGGTCAACAAGCTGCGCAGCTTGTGCGCAAACAGGCTGGCCATGCCCATGACTAATTCAGGGCCGATATTGGAAAGTCCCATGGCTATTTCCCCCCGCCCATTCCGCCCATGGCGCCGGCGCCCGGGGCCTTTTTCTCGCCGTTCTTCTTGCTGGCAGTGGGGTCGGCCATGGCGACGATCTCGCCCGGCTGCACGCCGCTGGAGATCACCATCATGGATTCACTCTGCTTCACCAGTTGCACCGGCCGCGGCTCGAACTTGCCGTTCTTGCCATGCACGTAGACCAGAAACTGGCCGTTCTTCTGGAACACGGCCTGCGCCGGAACGTGGATCACGTCGGGCAGCTTTTCCACCTGAATCTCGACGTCGGCCAGCAAGCCCGGACGAAGTAGCACCTGGACCTGCGAATCCTGCTCGGGAGGCAAGGGCAACTTGGCATTTTTCCGGTCCTCCTCGGTAAAACCGCCCACGTTGGCGCCACGGCGCAACATCGCCGCCAGCGGATCGAGGACGCCCGCTCCGGCGCCGCCGCGGCCTTGGCCGCCAAAGCCCGCGCCGCCAGCGCCATCGCGAGCGCGACCCTGTCGATCGCCCGCCGCGCCGGCCTGTGCGTCGCCACCGCGCCCCTGTCCGGGGGTTCCGCGTCCCTGGCCCATGGTGATGCCCGCCTTGGCCATCAGGTCCGTCATTTCTTTTTGCAGCTTTTCACGCTCTTCCGGAGAAGCCGCCTGCATCTTCTGGCGCAAATCGGTCATCTTCTTGCGGTCATCGTCGGACAGATTGCCGAAGCCGCCGCGTCCGCCGCGTCCCTGCGAGTCGGCGCCCGCCGCACCGCGGCCCGCTGGAGTCGCGCCACCTGGAGCGCCTGCCCCCTGATTGCGCCGTCCACCACCACCACCACCGCGGCGTCCGCTGCCGCCGCCGGAATCGTCCGCCGCAACCTCCGCCGGAGGCGGCGCGAAGGGATTGACCCCAGCGTTGATCCCCTTCTTGGCATTGGCTTCCGCCGTGGCCATAATGCGCTCGATGTCGGCGGGCTTCATACCCACACCGGCCAACAGTTGCCGCATATCCACCGAAAAGATGACATCGAACTTCTTGGACGGGTCGCCGCTGAACACATCCGATGTCGCCGTGCCGCTCATGGCCTTGATCTTGCCGCCAAAGCGCTTATCGGGAATGGCATCGAGTTGCAGCGTGGCGTCCTGGCCTTCCTTGAGATTGGCGCGATCCAGTTCCCCCACCTTGGCCCATACTTCCACCTCGGAAAGGTCGAGAATGTCGGCCACCGGCATGCCCGGCTGCAAGGTGTCGCCCTCGCGAATGTCCGGCATCTGCTCACCGAAGTTGAAGTGGCCGGCGCGGTTCTGCTTGGTGGCCACCACGCCCGTGATCGGCGCCAGGGTCTTACACAAGGCGATGCGCTGCAACTCGCGCTGCACATCGATCAGGCTGCGGTTGCGCTGCTCCTGCAGCACGGCAAGCTGCGAATCGGCCTGCGCCTGGCGGGACTTGATATCGCTCTCCAGTTCGAGCAGTGCGCGCTTCTGCTGCTCCAGCGTGAGCACGTTTTTCTTGGCGTCGATCTCCGCGATGATCGGGTTGCGCTGCACGTCGAGTTCGGCGCGGCGCACGTTATACCGCGTCTTCAGCAGCGTCACCGCGTCCTGGCTCTGCGTGATGGCCAGATCCGCTTTCGCCTTCTTGATTTGCTCGTCCACCGACTGGACCGAAAGGCGGTCCTCCTCGAGCGCACTCTGGCGTTCGCTATCGTCGTACTCGACGATCAGGTCCTTCTCTTTTCCGAGCGACCCCATCGGCGCCAGATCGGTCACCT
>JADGNT010000527.1 GCA_017883345.1 Candidatus Solibacter sp.
ATAATCCGGATCTGCCACGTGCCCGCCCATGTAGCCGGACTCCACCGACATCACGCCTTCCATTTCGTCGTACACCGCTTCCAGACACCAGAAGCAGCCTCCTCCGAGCGTTGCAGTTTCCATATTCCCACTGTAACAGTGGGGCGGCCCGCGCGAATGATCACCGCTCTGCCAGAAAGTCCTCCAAGGCACGATTGAAGCGGTCCGGGCTTTCCATCATCAGAAAATGCCCCGCGCCTTCCCAAGCTTCGTACTTGCGAAGGTTGGGGAACACGGTGCGCAGCCGCGCTTCGAACCCCGGCCGCACCTGCGCCGCCGACATGATCGCCATCACCGGCAAGCAATCACCGGCGACGATGCTCCGGTGCGAGGAGAAGCGTAAATCGTGATCCCGTTTCCGCCGAACGCGACGCGGCCGCATTCGGACTGGCAGGAGCGGCTGGAAACCGCGGGTCCATCGCTGCTGTGCGCCTTGCGGCAACAGCACTTTGCCCCGGTCCCGCAACGCGTCGCGGGCGTGAAAGCACCCGCCGCCAGAGGCGCCAGGGAAGCAAAGGAAAACAGCACGGCGAGACTGACAGCCAGCTTGCTGGGCTACATGTCCGAACAGGCAATTTACATGGTGAACTCCTTTCAGTTCACAAGATCAGCCAGGCTTATCCTGGCATACCGACCGTAAGGGAGCGGTCTTTTCGGAGCCGCAAGTCAATTCTCGACGAACTACTGCTTCGACTGGCCGGGACCGCCGCGGGGGCGCGGCATGCCGGCGGCGGATTCGCCGATCTTGTAATCGGCGGGCGCTTCGAACAGCGTGTGCGAGGGTTCGCCGCGGCTGATGTTCAGCAACCGGGTCACGGTTTCCCCGTTGCGCGGATCCGAGTGCTTGGAGAGCACCGTGTTCTGCAAGTCGGGCGAGAACCAGTTGTCGACAACGATGTGAATGGGCAGATCGTTGCCCGCCTGTCCGGCGGGGATGGTCATGGTGAGGCGGCTGCCTTCCGCCTGCACCCCTTCGATGGTCTGGCGGCCCAGCGATTCGGTCTTGAAGTTCTGATCGGCGGCGTTGCGGCGGCCCATGCCGCGCGCGTCCCCTCCGCCGGCGGAGTTCCCCCGCGAGCGGGGGCCCGTTCCGCGGCCGGACGCGTCCTGCGACAGGCGCTGGCCGCGTAAATCGCCACTGCGCACGAACTTCGTGCCGGTGCGTTCCTTGGCATTTAGGGAATAGCTGACGCCGGCGACCGGGTCGTCGATGAAGACCATTTGCTGCATGTTGGCGTCCGGCGCCAGTCCGTTCAGTTTGACCGCCTGCTCACGTCGAATGCGGCCTTCGCCATCCCGGTACACCTTGGAGGTGACGGTCTGGCGAATGTGATTGCCATCGGCCAGAGTGTGCGAGCTTTCGGTGATTACATCCGCGGAGAACGGAGCGTTCTTCACTCTCGCCCGGAGGATCCCGGGGCCGGACTCGATGGGCGGCCTACCGGGGCCGGGAGGTCCGTCGAACCCCATGCGTCCTCGCCCGCCGCGTCCCGGCGGGGGGCCTTGCGCAAAAGCGCCGGCGGCCAGCGCGATCAGGGCAACAATTGTGATTCGCATCGTAATTCCTCTTTTTCCTGTCAAACCGCTAAGCTCCTGCCAAACTTCTAAGCTCCTGCCAAACTGCTTAATCCAAGAAACGCACGGCGCGCGCGATGCCGTTGGAGCCGAGCAGGATATCGGCCTCCACCAGTTCCTCCTCGCGATCGGCGCTGACATCGAGACCCAGCGCAATCATGGCGCTGCGCGGCACTTCCACGCGGACCAGATTGACATCGTCTCCATCCGCGGCGTCATCCGCGGCCACCCCGGCCGAATTGGGCAGCGGAATAAAACCGTCATAATCGGCTTGCGGTTGCAGCATGGCCAACTCGATGGTGCGCTGCACCGGCGGACGCGCGGCCTCGGGCTGCCGGTCGCGCACCAGGAACGCGGCCAGGGCGAACATGGCGGCGAAGGCCGCGGCCCACGTGACCACGGGTATCCAGCGGCGCGACGGCGCACGGCTTTCACTCCCCGTCTGGCGGCGGAAGGCGGAGCGCAATCGGGCCTCCACGCGGGGCGGCGCTTCCACCCGCCGAAAACCGGCGGCGACCGCGCGGAAACCGGCTTCCAGTTCCCGGTGGCGGCTCATTCGGGCGGCGCACGCGGGGCACTCCAACAGATGGCGGCTGCTTTCGCAATCGCCGAGTTCCGGGATGGTATTCCAAAATTCCTGACAATTCATCACACACACCTCACCGGCTTGAGCGTTCCAAGAGCTTGCCGGGGATTCCGCTCCTGGTGCAACTTTTCCAATAGCAACCCGCGCGCCCGGTGCAGCCGCGAACGCACGGTGCCGATCGGGCAGCCCAACGCCACCGCGGCATCGGCGTAATCCACTTCCTCGAGGTCGCACAGCACCACCACCTCGCGATACCGCCGGGGTAGGGCCTGAACCGCGCGCCGCAGGGCGTCGATCCCCTCGCGCCGAGTCAGATCCAGCAGCGGATCGTCCAGAACCGCCAATTCCGGCTGAGCGAAATCATCGGAATCGGTATCCAGCACCACATCCAAACGCCCACGATCCAGATGCCTCAGAACCAGCTTCCGGGCGATCCCAAACAGGTAGCCGGACAGCGTCCCGCGGTCCGGAGCGTAGCCGCAATCCTCGCGCAACAACGCCAGAAAGACCTCCTGAGTCACGTCCTCCGCCACCGGCATGGAGCCGCTCATGTGCAGAGCAAAACGGAACAATCCCGCCTGCCGCCGGCGGTAAAGCGTCAGAAACGCCTCTTCGTCGCCACTTTGCATGCGCAGCAGGAGTTCGTCGTCCGTCTCGACCGGGGCTGACGTCATGGGCCTTTCATTCATTATTCCGCTCAAGAATCAAGAAGTTCCACATAATGTTAAGCTGATTCAGGGGTTTACCCCATGACAGCCATACCTTTACCGCACAGCAATAACCAATTTGGTACTTTACGGCTAGTAGTCACTACCCCTATCATTACTTTTTTGGACTGGAAATTATAATGGCCACCGGATATCAAATCGACGAAGTGACGGTCCTACGCCTCAAGCTGGCTGAAGCCGAAGCGGAACTGGACTACCTGAAGCGGAAACAGGCCAGCGCCGAGCAGCGCTTCCGGGAACTCCTGGACGCCACGCCGATCATGGTATGGATGTCGGGAACCGATGCCGTGTGCACCTTCTTCAACCGCGCGTGGCTGGAATTCCGTGGCCGCACCCTGGAAGAGGAACTAGGCAGCGGATGGACCGAAGGGCTCCATCCCGATGATCGCGATCTCTGCCTGGAAACCTATCTGAAGGCCTTCACCGCGCGCGCTCCGTTCCGCGTGCAGTACCGCGTGCAGCGTGCCGGCGGAGCGTATGCCTGGATTGAGAACTCGGGCACGCCGCTGATCGAAGACACCGTGTTTGTGGGCTTCATGGGCACGGCCATGGATGTTTCCGACCGGCGGAGCAGCATGTTTACGCCCGATCGGGAATCGGTACGGCTGGTTTTCGCCTTGACCGAGCGCGAGCGCCAGGTGCTGGTGCTGATCGCCGGGGGAAGATCCACCAAGGAAACCGCCATCCAACTGGGTATCAGCTACAAGACCGCCGATTCGCATCGCAGCCGGATCCTGGAGAAACTGGGAGTGCATGAAACCGCCAGCATGGTACGGTACGCCATCCGCGCCGGACTGATCGAAGCTTAGCCCGCCACACGCACAGATCGTGTAGGCTGGTGAGGGGCGGACTGGCGCCCAAACGAATGTCCAACTCACTCATCACACAGGCCATCGAGATGGCGGTGGCCAACGTGCGGCGCGATGGCGGTCCGTTCGCGGCTCTGGTGGTCAAGGACGGGGTTGTGATCGCCACGGGGACCAACCAGGTGACCCGCGGCAACGATCCGACGGCGCACGCCGAAATCGTCGCGATTCGGGAGGCCTGCCGCGTTCTGGGCGATTTTCAGCTCAGCGGATGCGACGTGTACGCCTCCTGCGAGCCTTGTCCGATGTGCCTCGGGGCGATCTACTGGGCGCGCCCTTCACGGGTGTTTTTCGCGGCAACCCACCAGGAAGCTGCCGCCGCCGGCTTCGACGACTCGTTCATCTACCAGCAGATCGGCGTGCCCCACGCGCAAAGGACGATTCCCATGATCCACCTGGCGGATGAGTTGCGAACCCAACCGTTTGAGGAGTGGGACAGTAAGCTGGATCGCCGGCGCTACTAGCACTCTGACTGGTTGATCTGGTGCTCTACGCAACCCCTCCCTCACGGTCGGGGCTCTGATCGGAGCACGCGGCTGCACACCGAGCCGCGACCGTCAGAAGCCGTAAAAGAATTACCCGCCAGCGAGCGAGGTTGCTGAAAAAGGCCAAAACATGAATGGCCGCCGATGAACGCCGATAAACGCCGATAAA
>JADGNT010000528.1 GCA_017883345.1 Candidatus Solibacter sp.
GGCTATAGGACGCGCCGGAAGAACACGCCCTGCCCATCGTCCGCGATGAGTTCCGGCCGGCTATTCCTTGATCGGGTTGCTCGCCAGCATTGCCCGTCTTCGCTTCACCGGCACACGCAGATTAACATGCACTCCGCCGAGGCCCAGGGAAAAGGGGACATTTCTATTTTGCCGGGAAGGGGACATTTCTACTTTGCCTTGACAGCGTTTTACCGGGTGCTTGCACATCTGCGGGGTTCCGGATACAATTAGCTTAAATTTGGTGGAGCGGGGTTGATGGGTGTGGTTCCGCGCCCGCCGACCCAGCCAGAAACATGCGGACGGAGCGTTTCCGTCTGAGCTTTGACAAGAAATGGCTTTAGGGGGTTTTATGAAATTCAGGTTACTTGCCCTACTCGCTTTGTCCGTCACCGCTGTGCTATTCGCTCAGGAATTTCGCGGCACGATCAGCGGAGTTGTGACCGATCCCACGGGCGCCACCATTCCGGGCGCCAAGGTGACAGTCACCGAAACCCAAACCGGAACGCGGATTCCCACCGTCTCCGATAACTCCGGCCAATACACCGCCGCTTTTCTCCTGCCGGGTGATTACGATATCAATGTCCAGGCGCCGGGCTTCAAAGCGGCCGTCCGCAAGGGCGTCCACGTGGGATCCGGCGATCATCCGGTGATCGACGTCAAGCTCGATGTCGGCGACGTTTCTACGTCGGTGGAAGTCGTTGCCGATGCTTCGCTGCTGAACACGGAGAACGCTTCCCTGGGGCAGGCCATCAGTTCCAAGGAAGTTTCCGAACTGCCCATCAATGGCAGAACCCCCATGATCGCCGCGGCGTTGTCCTTGGGCGTCATCGGGTACGCGCAGCCGACCCTGATCCACCCGTTCGATGCCGGCGCGGCGGCCGGCTGGAGCGTGGGCGGCGCCTACCATCAAACCAGCGAGTTGCTGGTGAATGGTTCGCCCAACGCCACTTGGGATGGCCGCCTGGCATACAGCCCGCCACAAGACGCGGTGCAGGAAGTGCGCGTCAAGGTTTCCGACACCGACGCAGCCTTCGGCCACACCGCCGGAGGAACGCTCAACCAGGTCACCAAGAGCGGAACCAATTCCTACCACGGCTCCCTCTGGGAATTCAACCAGCCGAATACGCTGACCGCCAACGATTTCTTCCTGAACCAGGCCGGCAAACCGCGTCCCGTCACCCACCTCAATCAATACGGCGTGACGGCGGGCGGCCCGTTCCGTGTGCCCCACGTGGTCGACACCCGCAACAAGCTGTTCTGGTTCTTCGCCTGGGAATCCATGAAGGATGCCCAACCAAACCCGTACACCACCACGGTTCCCACCGATGCCGAACGGAAGGGCGATTTTTCCCAGATTCTGAACACCGACGGCACCAAACTTTACGATCCCTACAGTGCCACGCTGAGTGGCACTACCGTCAATCGGAATCCGTTCCCCAATAACCAGATTCCTCAGGTAGCGCCGTACGTCAGCGCCGTCGCGCAGAACTACCTGAAGCTGATCCCGGGCCCAAATGTCACCCCGGCAAAGCCGGACGGGCTGAACAACTTCACAGTGGCCCCCAATACACCCGACGACTTCGCCAACGAGATGGGCCGTCTCGACTACAACATGAGCGACAAGAGCCGCATGTTTTTCGACATTCGCCACACGGGGTACACGCAGACGAAGAACAACTACTTCGGCAACCTGTCGACGGGCTCGACCATCTTCCGCACCAACTGGGGCACCTCGTTGGATGAGGTCTATACTATCAATCCGACCAATATCGTCGACCTGCGTTTGAACTTTACCCGGTTGGGCGAAGGCCACGACGTTCCCAGCGTGGGATTCGATCCCACCAGCCTGGGCTTCCCGTCGCTGCTGTCCGCCAACTCGCAGTACCTGGCATTGCCGGTCGCCACTTTCGCCACCAGCACCTTCCAAACCCTGGGCAACACCGGAACCGGCGCGGACCGGCTGCCGTCGCAGTCCGGGCAGATCTTCGCCACCTGGATCAAGATCCAGGGCGATCACGCGCTGAAATTCGGCGGCGATTTCCGGCAGTACCGGTTGAGCACCTTTACGGCCGGCAATTCCGCGGGCACCTTTTCTTTCAGCGGCAACAGTTGGGTACGCGCCTCCAGCAGCGCTTCCTCGACGGTGGCGTTCGGCCAGGATCTCGCTACCTTCCTGATGGGCCTGCCCACCGGCGGCAGCTACGACCTGAACACGTACGCTTCCTGGTATTCGTACTACTCCGCGGGATTCGTGCAGGATGACTGGAGAGTGAAGCGCAATCTCACCATCAACCTGGGCCTCCGCTTCGACCACGACGGCCCGTACAACGAGAAGTGGGGCCGCACGGTGAACGGCTTCGACACCTCGGCCACCAATCCGCTATCCGCCGCCGCCACCGCGGCCTATGCCAAGTCGCCGATTGCTCAGTTGCCGGCCAGCGCGTTCAGCGTTTTGGGAGGCTTGACCTTCCCCGGTTCCGGCCAGACCGCGGTCTACCAGAACAACTCCCACCTGGTGAGCCCGCGGGCCGGCTTTGCCTGGACTCCGGACATCCTCCACGGCAAGACCGTGGTCCGCGGCGGCTTCGGCATGTTCGTCGCGCCCGTGGTGATTTCGCGCATGGACGTCAACGGCAAGTACTCCACCAGCCCCAACACCAATCAGGAAGGCTTCAGCCAGACTACCACCATGACGGTCACCAGCAACAACTACCTGACCCCGTCCGCCACGCTGGCGAATCCGTATCCCAACGGATTGCTCGCCCCGACCGGTTCTTCACTGGGACTTTCGACCTTCGCCGGCCAGGCGATCACGTTCATGGCCCCGGTGGCCAAGAGCCCTTACTCTATGCGGTGGAATCTGGGCATTCAGCAGAGCTTGTCCAATGACCTGATGCTCGAAATCGTCTACATTGGCAACCACTCCGTGCACCTGCCCATCGACAGTACCCAGCTCAACGGCATCCCGCGCCAGTTCCTCAGCACCCTTCCCATACGCGATGCCAACCAGTCTTATTTGACCGGCACCGCGGCCAACCCGTTCTTCGGCCTGCCCAACACCAGCGTCTCCACGGCTGCCAACACCACGGCGGCTCAACTTCTGGCGCGCTACCCCGAATTCCCCGTTGGCGACAGCGGCAGCGGATGGAACGGCGGCGGTGGCATCATCGAGCAGAACCTCAACGCCGGAGCCTCGTTCTTCAACAGCCTCAACGTGCGTGTCCAGAAGCGGTTCTCGCATGGGCTTTCGGGTACCTTCAACTACATCTACTCGCGGCTCATCGAAGAAGTGACCTGGCTCAACACGTCCGATCCGGCGCCGGAAAAGCGAGTCTCTTCCATCGACCATCCGCACCGCTTCGTGATGGCCGTGACGTACGACCTGCCCATCGGCAAGGGCCGTACGCTCGACTTACACTCCCGCCTGGCGAACTCGCTGATAGGCGGATGGGTGCTCAACAGCGTCTACACCTTCCAGGTGGGTGCGCCCATCAACTGGAATAACGGCAGCACTACCAGCCCGGGCGACTACGTGTACTTCGGCGCGCCGCTCGCCGTCAACAACCGCATGGCCGATCCCGGCTCGACCGCGTTTAACACGGGAGCGTTCGACACCAAGTCGGCCGACGCCTTCAACTATCACCTGCGCACGTTCCCCACGATGATTTCGGCCTACCGTCAGGACGGCATCAACCAGTGGGACCCCTCGCTGCATAAGCGCTTTCAATTTGCGGAAAAAGCCTACTTCCAGCTTCGCTTCGAGATGTTCAACGTGCTTAACCACCCCGTCTTCCCGACGCCCAACACCACGGCGAGCAACGCGCTCTTTGGCACCATCTCCGGCGCCCAGGCGAACCGGCCGCGCAGCATCCAACTCGGCGCCCGCCTCGTCTTCTAGTATTTCTCTGGACCCTGAACCTGGGGCGGACGCAGTTTGTCCGCCCCTTTTTCTTTGGACCGCGACCCGGTCCCGCAGGAATCCGACATTCAAGTAGGCACGCCGAACTTCGGCAGCACCCAGCGCATCACGGCAAAGTAGCCTGCCGGAAGCAGAATAAAAACCAGCCAATCGGGCATTCACTGCTATAGACGCACTTTGCATGCCCGTGGTGACAAAACATTTGGCCCGCACGCCAACAAACGTCGAAATTCATGCACCCTTCTCTGTTGACTAAATTCTTGGTAGAATAAGACTTAACTCTTTATCAGGAGCGAGCTTGGCAGACCAGGAACAACCACCGCAGGGTCCACCTGCGCCACCCCCCGACGGGCAATCGAATTTGCCCGGAATGGGCGGCACCGATGGCGGCAATAAGAATCTGATCCCCGTCAATATCGAAGACGAAATGCAGCGGTCGTACCTGGATTACGCCATGAGCGTGATCATCGGCCGCGCCCTTCCCGATATCCGCGACGGCCTCAAGC
>JADGNT010000033.1 GCA_017883345.1 Candidatus Solibacter sp.
GGCGCCGGCATGCCCCTCGGAACAGTCCCGCTTTCGGATTCTTCCACCGGGAGCGGTGTTTCCCCAACTATCCTACCCATAGATTCTGCTACAGAGCCGAAGTTCCAAAGACGACTCCGGCCGGATTCATTTCGCCTCCAAATGAGTTCGTAATCGACTTGCTCCTGGTCGGACTGCGGTCAGTAGCGTAGAATACCTTCACGCTCGCAAATAGCGGTGAAGTCGCTGCGGTGTTGTCTTGCTGCGTAGGTAGGCGAACTGGAATCGATACCGAAAATGAGTATGAGACAGAACTGCTGTTCTCGCTAACGATCACAGCGCAATACCGTGAATCCTCGTCCGGCAGGACGTAGAAGTCGTAGTGATCGCCACCGTTCCTTTCAGAAATGAGATTGTCGCGATGATCAAACAGAGTTAGGGCGATCGAGGAACCAGCGGAGGCCGATAGATAAACTCGGAGCGCTTTGCCGCCCGCAACGGGAATGCTCGCGAAGCGGTGCGTCTCGTGAGCCGCAAGGCGTGCAGACTTAAGCTCCCATGACGATCTAGAATTCTGCGTCAGGTGCTTTGCAACCAACCGAGACTCACTCCGGAGCATAGGTGCACATAGGGCGAGCACGAGATGGCCAGACATGACAAAACGGGTGCATCGGGTCATTTTCATATCATCTCACCCCGGCGTGGCGGCAGGTGCGTCGGGTGAACGCATCTTCATGCTGAGCCGTTCTCTGGCGCGGTTGTTCAGTCTAGCCCGCTGGCAGCAGGTCCGCGTAGTCACCGTGTCGTCTGAGTGCCTCCGGCCTGAAACTCCCCAGATACGGCCTTCTGGGAGATCACTCCTGGTAAGCCGGTTTTCCCCGACGCGGATGGTAGAGCACTGCTGCCCCGCGTCACTTCCAGGTCGCGCACCTCCGCCGGACAGGCCGGATCGGCCGGATCGGCGTCTACCCCCCCGGCGAGTCAAGCACGCCGGTCCCCGCCAACTCTTCCACTTTCGTGCCGTGGCAGTCAATCCGCTGCGGGAGGGTGGCCCGCATGTTGACCTGGTCCTCGGTCGCAGGGCGATCGCCCAGCCCACCGCCCGCCCGCGCTTCGCGGGGCAGCCCGTGCGAGGCTTCCTCCATCGCGAGGCGTAGAGTATCTTCCAGCGATGCCGCCAACGGCTCGACTTCCGGCCGGTGGAGCAGGCGGCAGTACTCTCGGGGAGAAATGGTTTCGAGAAAGATGCCGTTTCCTACCGCGCAGGCCGCGATCCGGCTGGGCAGAAACGCCGCAAACCGGATGTCCGCGCGCAGCAGCGGAGCATACAGGCTGGGGAAGCACAGCGTGAAGACGATCGCGTCCGCTCCCTTCAGGCGCAGCTCCGCTGGCAGCAACTGGCCGATATGACTGACGGCCAAAACCGTGCCGCCGTGCCGTTCGGCAGCCAGGCGCAACCCAACTTCGATTTGATCCAGTCCTTGCGTAGTGTGAATCTGTAGCATTTGGCTCACCTCATTGCGTGCGCGAACCGCAGGGATTCGGCGACACTTTGGGCAACGTCCATGGTGGAGGCGCTGCCGCCCAGATCATAGGTTCGGACCGCGCCCCGTTCCACCACATCGGCCACGGCCCTCTCGATATTGCGTGCGATCTCCCGCTCGCCCAGCCACTCCACCATCATCTTGGAAGCGAGAATGGCTGCCAGCGGGTTGACCTTATTCTGCCCGGCGTATTTGGGCGCCGAGCCGTGCGTGGGTTCGAAGACCGCGTATTGCTCGCCGATATTGCCGCTGTAGCCGAACCCCATGCCGCCGGCCAGTTGGGAGCAGAGGTCCGACAAAATATCGCCGAACAGGTTGGTGGTGACGATCACGTCGTAGTTCAACGGGTTTTTCAGCAGCCACATGCACATGGCATCGACGTTGGCGGTATCGAACTCGACTTGCGGGTAGTTCGCCGCGACGTCTCGTGCCACTTCCAGAAACACGCCGCAGGTGGCGCGAAGGACGTTCGCCTTGTGGACCGCGGTCACTTTGCGCCGTCGGTTTTTCACGGCGTACTGGAACGCTGCTTCGACGATGCGCCGCGATGCCCGGCGCGTAATGCTGCGGATGGAAATGGCGGCATCCGGCGGTATCGGCTTCATCGCCGGGATCGCCAGCAGCGGTTCCGGGATTGTAGGAAACTCCACGCCGATGTACATGCCTTCGGTGTTTTCCCGGAAGATGACCAGGTCGATATTCTCGCGGTAGTTCAGCGGATTTCCACGGAACGTCCGGCAAGGGCGGAGACAGATGTAGAGGTCGAGCAATTGCCGCATGCGGACAATGGGGCTGCGGTAGGCGAAACCTCGCGTCTGAAGCAACGGCGCGAGTTCCCGGACGGCCTCCGCCGCCGGCTTCGACGTAATGGCGCCGAAGAAAGCGCAATCCGTGTGCCGCGGCACGTCGAGGGTGCGCGGCGGCAGCGCATCGCCCTCCGCGCGCCAGAACTCCCAACCGATATCGCCGTGGAGGTAGTCGGCCTCGAAGCCCGCGGCGTCGAGGACCAAACGGGCGGCATCGCAGACCTCCGGGCCGATGCCATCGCCCGGCAACCAGGCTACACGGTATCGAGACACGGGTTCCTCCTTTGGTCTATGTATTTGCGTTTCAGATAGGGGATGAGCCCGCCGGCAGCCAGCAACTCGGCCGCGCGCGGGTCCAGCGGGGCGGACGGGAAGATGCGGTCCTGCGTCAGGTCGTGAATCTCGCCCGCAACCAGATCGATTTCGAGCTCGTCGCCGGCGGCAAGCATGGCCGGCCTTGCGGCCGGCTGGCAAGCTGAAGCATGCCCCACAACGGCCGCCTCCGGCGACACAACGGCGGCCAACCCCAGGTTAATGGCGTTCCGGAAGAAGATGCGCGCGAAGGACGCGGCAATCACGGCGCCGGCGCCGGCGAACTTGAGGGCGGCAGCGGCCTGTTCGCGGCTGGAACCGCAGCCGAAGTTCCTGCCCGCCACGATAACGTCGCCTGGCTGGAGCCCGGCCCGAATCTCCGGGTAAACCAGCTCAAACAGATGCTCGGCGGTTTTTTCGCGGTCCGTGATGTTCAGGTACCGGCCCGGATAGATGATGTCGGTATCGATGTTGTCTCCCAGAACGGCCCGGACGCGGCCACGGAGCTTCAAACTTCCGTCAGGCATGGTTCCGCCTCCTTCACGATGGCCTCGGGATGCGCCAGCTTTCCCGCAATGGCCGAAGCGGCGACGACTGCCGGACTGGCCAGATAGACGAACGAGTCCTTGCTGCCCATCCGGCCGACGAAATTGCGGTTGGTGGAAGAAACGCACGTTTCACCGGCTGCCAGAATGCCCTGATGCACTCCGACGCATGGGCCGCAGCCGGGTGGGTTGATGATGGCTCCGGCCGCCACCAGCGTCTCCAGGTAGCCGAGCCGCATGGCCTCGCGATAGACCTGCTGCGAGGCGGGGATGACGATCAGCCGCGTTCGCGGGTGGATACTGCGCCCAGCCACTACGCGCGCCGCCACCTCCAGATCCTCCAGGCGGCCGTTGGTGCAGGAGCCGAGGACCGCCTGGTGCACCGGCACTTCCCCAACGGCCGAAAGCGGCTTGACGCGATCCACCGAATGCGGGCAGGCGATCACCGGCTCCGCCAGGTCTTCGCCGGCATCCATGCGAATGACCCGCTCGTAACGGGCATCCGCATCGGGCGCGATCGTCGCCAGTTTTTCTGGAACCCGTGGGCGCAGATAGTCCAACAGAATTTCATCCACGGGCGTAAATGCGACCTTGGCGCCCATTTCCATGGCGAGGTTGGTGAGCACCATGCGGGAAGCCACGCTCATGCGCCGGATGGCCGGGCCATCGAACTCCACGGCGCGATAGTCCGCACCCGCCGCGCCAAGCCTGCCGATGAGATGCAGTATCAGGTCCTTGGCGGAAATCCAGGGCCGCAACTCGCCCTCCACTTCGATCCGCAGCGTGGAGGGAACCTTAAACCACAGCGTGCCTTCCGTCCAGACGCCGGCCATTTCGGTGGCGCCGATGCCGGTGGCGAAGGCGCCAAACGCCCCATGCGTGGTGGTATGAGAGTCGGTGCCAACGATCAGCATCCCTGGCCGGACATGACCGTTTTCCGGCAGTACCTGATGACAGATGCCGCCGCGTCCGACATCATAGAAGTGCTCGATGCCCTGAGCGGCGACAAATTCACGGATTGCCTGATGCGTGGTGGCGGTCTTTTCGGATTCGGCCGGCACGCGATGGTCGAATATGATGACGATCTTCGACGGGTCCCACACGCGGCCCACGCCGATTTCGAGAAAGCTCTTGCGGACCAGATCGGCATTTTCGTGGCTCATGGCGAGGTCCACACGCGCGATCACGATCTGCTCCGGAGACACGCGATCATACCCGGAAGCGCGGGCGAGAATCTTTTCGGCCAATGTCATACCCACGGCAGTTCCTCCCCAATCACCGGCCGGCTGCAACCAGCGACGGCAGGTACTCGTGCTCCATGGCCCGGTATTCCGGCAGCCCCACGAAAGCCGTGTAGTCCTTGAAGCCGGTGAGCCAGTACGTTTCACCGGCCAGGATGCCGGTGTGCGAACCGTGCAACGCCGTGAAGAAGTCCGTCAAGGCTTTGTGCATCACCAGAATGGACGCGACCGGGATGCTTACCCGGGCGACACCCAAGGCAGCCAGTTCCGGGATGGAGACGAGCTCGGTTTTGACCCCGGTAACGCCATCCATGAGGTTCACCGAGAGCAGACCATGGATCTCGCGCACGGCGCTCTCGATATCGGAACGCGTGCCGATGCCGTCGATGAACACCAGGTCGGCGCCCGAATCCAGGTAAAAGTTGGCGCGGAAGATGGCTTCGCGAAGTCCGTGTACGGCGTAGGAATCGGTGCGGGCATTGATCACGATGTCCTTCCCAAGGCGCCGGCGCACCTCGACCATGGCCCTGACCTTGCCCGCCATCTCGTCGGCGGGGATCACCTGCTTGCCTTCCATGTGGCCGCAGCGCTTCGGGAACATCTGATCTTCGATGTTGACTCCTCCCACGCCCATCTCGATCAGGCGCTCTGTGATGGAGGCGGCGTTCAGCGCGTTGCCGCCGCCCGTATCGATGTCGGCCATCACGGGTATCGACACTGCCCGCGTGATGTACCCGGTGAAGTCGAGGATGTCTTGCATATCGACCAGACCGACATCCGGCTTGCCGAGCAGGCTCCCGGCAAGACCGAAGCCGCTGACCTGGACGGCTTCGAACCCGGCGCGTTCGATGATTTTGGCGCTCAGGGCATCGTGGCACCCCGGCACCACCAGTGCCTTTCTGCGTTGCAATGCGGCACGAAGAACGGAAGCTCGATCGCTCACAGCTTGGCTTCTCCTTGGCAGCTAATTCCACCTATAGCAGATTCGGATGCCGATGTCTTCTGTTGTGCGCCTGTCGACCCGCCAAGAAGCCGATCCCGCTATTCTCGAGCCTGCATGCTGGCATCGATCAATTGCCGCATGCGGCGGAAGTGTCCGCCCTTCCAGTAAGCGCGGCCGCAATCCGGGCAGCGCAGGAACTCGTCGTGCAGTAGGGCAACCTGGACAGGAAGTTGATGGCGCACCTGGTCTTTACCTGCCTGCGCCAGCAGCGTGTTGCATCGCAGACACCGCGAGAAGGGTTTTGCCAAACGCCCCAAATCAAAACGCCCGACCACTTCCGCGAGTTGCTCCCGCGGTTGGGTTGCCCGGAGGTAATATCCGTGCGTCACGGAGCCGCGTTTGAGGAGACCCACATCGCGGGTCAACAGAATCCGGTGTTCGTGGCGCGAGACCTCTGCCAGTCGCTCGTCGGTGCCACGGTTCCGATACAGAGTGTCAAATCCCAGCATGCGAAGGTATCCGGCCAGGCGGCCGAGGTGCACATCAAGTACGAACCGTGGATCGCGGAGTGGTTCCGGCCGCACTCGCGTCAGCCCGGCGATGTCGAACGCCTCGAAGACCGGGTAAACACTGATCCGGTCGCCGTCCTGAACCCGGTAGGCGAAATCCACCGATTGTCCGTTGACCAGGATAAGATCGACCTCCGTGTGGGGCACGCCGAATGACTCGATGCGGTCCTTGACGGTTGCGACATCCAGGAAACCATACGCGAACTCCGTGAAACGGCGCTCCGGCGGCAGAAAGTCGTTGAGTTCCGCGTAGAAGCGGAAGTGCGCAACAGGCATGACGTTGGCCAAGGCTCTATTGGGCATACCGGCCAGCACCGAGTGTACACCCGCCGCGCCCGGCCGCGGAAGGTCTGACAGCGCGATAATCGGGCATAGGGCTCCTGTTATGTCTTTTCAGCTTTGGTCCAATTCATTTGCGGAAGCCGGATGGATTCCGGAATTGCACGCGTGCAAAGGTGCCGACCTCTCACCGTCGCTGGAATGGAGCGGTGAACCAGGGGACGTGCGCAGTTTCGCGCTCGTCGTCGAAGATCCGGACGCACCCTCCGGCACGTTCTGTCACTGGCTGGTATATGATATCCCTCCGGACGCGCACAATTTGGCGCAGGGCCTCAAACCTGGCTCGGCGGGAGTGAGCGGCACCAACGATTTCGGCCGGCCGGGTTATGGCGGCCCGTGTCCGCCCAAGGGATCGGCGCACCGGTACTATTTCCGGCTGTATGCGCTCGACGTCAACACTCTCGGTCTGCGCCCGGGAGTGGACCGCGGGGAATTGTTACGGGCCATGAACGGGCACATCCTGGCGGAAACGCAGTGCATGGGCCGGTTTCAACGGCGCTAGGGAGAAAATCTGCGCACGCCACGGCAGGGTAGGCTGGCGGTCCAATGGGTCGGTTCGGAAACCACCTTCCCCAGTAAAACACGTGAAAACTTCTACAGGGAAGATTTCCGGCCTGAGCGGAGTCTTCGCAGCCGCTGACGCGCTTCCTGTGCGGGTCTGCGCTTGGGATTATTCTCTATCTCGCGCATGAGGTAGAGGTTGCCCCCGTAGGATTCGAGAGGTCCGGCATGGCCGACAGGCCCAGGCCAACACAACGCTCCGAAGTACCAACGCGGCCTACCTTGGAGGAACGGGGTGCGGCTGATGTACCATCCAGGATCATGTCCAGTTCAATAGGGTCATGGTTTCCTCCGGAATTCACGACCGCGACGCCAGCTTTCGCGACTTCACTCGTGCCAACGGTTGGCGCAGTCGAAACGGCTCACGCGGCACGGAATCTTTTCGGGGCAGGCTCGAGGGGGGCACGGAGCGCGCGTTGCAGCCAGCGCCGCCGGCTACGGATTGCGGTACCAGACGGGGATTTCCAGGGCGAAATAGTTGAGGCCGATGCGGGCCAGCAACTGGATCCGGTGGCCGGGTTCGCAGGTAGGGCGGATGGCCGGCAGAGAAATGCGCGTGCCGCCTTCGCTGATGCGCACCGTGTTGTCCACGCACGCGTCGTTGGTGAACAGTTCGGCGGCGCGCCGGGCGCCGGCATCGGGCAGCAGGACGGCGAAGCTCTCCCCGGGGGCGGCGTGGCCGTCGCGATTGCCTTCGCCCAGCGGGTGCGTGTAGGGCGCCACGGTGAGCCCGTCGGCGATCCGGTAATCGGCGAACGCGGGGGCGGCGGGGTAGACGGGGACGTCGATGGAGAGGCGGATCTCGCCATCGACGGCCACGATGCGGGCGCCGGAAATGGCGGGGCGGTCGATGGTGAAGGTCACGGGGAGCGTCACGGATTCGCCGGGCGCGAGGCTGCTCAGCCGGGCGGAGGGGGTCTTGAACTTGACGCCGGAAGTGGGGCTCTCCAATTGCAGCAGCGTGGTGGCGGAGCGGGCCGCGCCTTTGTTCCAGAACTTGAGGCGCACCTGGACGGGTTGGCCGGCGGACGCCCACGCCGCGCCAACAATCTCGAAGCCCGAAAGCGCGATACCATTGGCTACTCCGGGGGCTCCCCCGGGGGCCGCGCCGATGCCGATTTCGTAGGCGTCGCCATCGATATCGAAGCTCAGCCGGCCGCGCGCGTCGGCCTTCTGGGTGGCGCGGCGGACCTGGCCGTCGCGCAGCCGGATGGATGTCACGGGGTAGACGGCGGCCGGCGTGTAGAGGCGCGGCGACGTGATGGAGAGCTTGACCTCGGAGAGGGCGGCGCCGGCGGGAATCCACTCGCGCACGGTGGAGCGGAAGCCGGCGCGGGAGACGTTTTCCAGCACGGTGAAGGCGGGGCGGCGGCGGTCGGAAACCACTTCCCAGTCCCAGATGCCGAAGTTGGGGTAGGGGTCGGCGTGGTTGAAGGCGGCGGGCTTGGGGAGCGGATGGGCGAAGGCGTCGAGGTGGAAATCGAGCGTCTCGGCGAGGGAGGAGGCGGCGGCCACCTGGCGGATGCGCACCGGGTCCAGCGTGGGGTAGAGATCGGCGAGAGAGGTATCGACGTCGAAGCCCTGGGGTCCGGCGGGGGCTTCGGGGGGTGCGCCGAAGCTGGAAGCGCTGGACACCAGGTCGGGGCACTTGGCAGCTTGCCAGATGGCGAGGAACCCGCCCGCGGCGGACCCCGTCACGGCGCGGTGGTCGCGGTCGGCGATGGTGCGCAGCGTCTTGTCGATCTGCTCGATGAGTTCCGGGAAGTAGAGCGGGAATTGGCCGGTGGTGTCGGCGGGGCCGGAATCGACCAGGATGACGGGGTGGGCGGCGGCGTAGGCGGCGAGCGCGGCATCGCGCGCTTCGTTCTCCGCTTCGTAGCCGTGGAACCAGTAGATCACGGGGTAGCGGGTAGTGCGCGACGTGCGGTAGGCGGGCGGCAGGTAGACGCGGTAGGCGCGCGCGCCGGCCATGACCAGGCTGCGATGGGTCTGCTCCTCGATGAGGGCCGCGGGTTGAGCCGCCGCGGTCGCGGCAATCAGGATCAGAAGAAAGCGCACACTTGAGTACGTACCATTTACGGAGCGAACCTGCAACGGCGGTATCCTGGGGCTATGAAACTGGCCGTGGCTTCAGACCATGCGGGCGTGGCGCTAAAGGCGCGCGTGATGGAGCAGTTGCGCAAGGAAGGGCACGAGGCCGCCGACCTGGGAACCTACACCACGGATCCGGTGGACTATCCGGACTACGCCAAGAAGGTGGCGCTGGCGGTGCTCGGCGGGCAGGCGGAGCGCGCCGTGCTGATCTGCGGCAGCGGCGCGGGCGCGTGCGTGGCGGCGAACAAGATCAAGGGGATTCGCGCGGCCACCTGCCACGACAGCTTCTCGGCGCGGCAGTGCGTGGAAGACGACGACGTGAATGTGCTGTGTCTGGGGGCGCGGGTGATCGGCCCGGAACTGGCGGTAGACGTGGTGCGGGACTATGTGGGGGCGCGCTTCTCCGCGGCGGAGCGGCATCTCCGCAGGTTGGCCAAAGTAGCGGCCTTCGAGGCGGAGTTCGGCCAGCCCCAGACGCACCGGTGAAGGTCCCAAGGGTGAGGTAGCGCGGCGAGCGCCCTCAACTCCTTCGAGCAGCCAGCATCTGAATCCCGTCGGCGGTCACGATGCTGATGTGTCCGGCCCATGTTCTGTCCGCCGCGACAAAAATACGAACTAGCGGTCTGAGATTCTCGGGAGTCGCAGGATGGACCCGAAACAAGACGACGCCGGATCGTTTGAGAGAAACTCGGCGTTGTACAGCAATCTGCCAGAAGTCCTTATCCAGCGTCAGCATGATGCGCGCTTCGGATTCGGCGAAGTCCAAGAGGACAGGATCCTTCCATCCGCGGCAATCGGTCCGGGCCCAAAGTACATCGCTGCTGTCGGCGCGAAGCGCATCGACAATCGGCTTCGGAAAGTTCTCGTCGGCCAGGAGACGCATCTACGCGGGAATCGGAAAGGCCTTGTATTCGTGGGCCAGGTAGCTGGCGTACGATAAGCAGGCGAGGATATCCTCCCGCGCCAAACCGGGATAGTTTCTCATGAGTTCGTTCTCGGACTGGCCGGCAGCGAGGAGTTCGAGAATGAACTCGACGGCCAGACGCGTACCTCGGATCACCGGTTTACCGTCCAGGAGCTGAGGATCCACGACGATGCGTTCCGACAACGGCATGACTACATTCTAACGTGGCAGTGTGGCCCCAGGGAATCCGGGGCCAGTGCCCAATTACGCCAGCGCCTTCTTGCAGTACTCCACGCACTTCTTGACCTCGGTCACCACGTCGGACCCTTCCGGCGTATCGTACTCGTACTCGATGCTGCCGGGGAACTTGTACTTCTGCTTCTTCATGAGCTGCAAGATCTCTTTCAGGGGCGTCTCACCCTGTCCCCATGGCATGTTGGGGCCTCCGGGGCGCTGTCCGCTGTCCTCGGCCGCGCTGCCCGGGCCCTTGCGGTCCTTCAGGTGCAAACTCGCGATCCGGTCGTGGTACTTCTCCACCAATGGCGCCGGAGACTGGCCGTTGACGCCGTAGTAGTGCCCCACATCGAAGTTCAGCGCGGTGAATTTGGACGCCGACAGCACTTTGTCAAAACCGGATGCGCCGCCTTGGCCGTGGGTGTGGAAAGCGATCTTCAATTTGCGCTTCGCGGCGTAATCGGCCACCCGCTGGAGCAGCTTGTCATCGGTGGGCAGCTCCATGGTGATGTGGTTGGCGCCCAACGTCTGCCCCACGTTCCAGATGTATTCATACTCGGCGTCCGGCATCTCCAAGGTTGGCGGCAGTTTAAAGGCGTAGATCTTCACCCCCGCGTCTTCATACATCTTGCGGAAGGCTTTGTACTTGTCCATGGAGACGGAGGTCCGCCACTTGAGCATTTCCTCGGCCGCCTTGCGTCTGGCTTCCTGCTGTTCGGGAGTCATCGGCGCCCGGCCCCCGTCCGGCCCCCGGCCCCGGCCCCCGGCGACAGGTGCGCCGCCCGGGCCATCAGGTCCGCGACCCGGACCTCCGCCCGGCCCGCGCCCCGCCGGCGCCGGCGAGCCGGCGTAGCTCTCTGCCACGTTGCTCATCAGTTCGATCCCACTGATTCCGCAGTCGACACAATACTTGAGAACTTCCTCGGCGCTTGACGGCAGCGCGCGAAAGCTGTAAGTGATGGCGCCGATCTGGACTCCGTTGAAGTTGGAGTTCGGCTTGGCCAGCAGGCTGGCCGCGGGCAGCGCCACCGCGGCCAGTTTTCCGAAATCTCGTCGCGTGAAAGTCATTTGATCTCCTCTAGAGCTTCACTTCCCAACCCTTGCGATAGGCAGGCTTGATCCACCTGGTGGCGTCCTTGTTGTTGCTGAACTCCCCCTTCGCGTTGTCCCACATCAGCTTGCCTTCGTAGTGTATGGCGGCGGAGCCGAGCACCAGCCACTCGGTGTATGGTCCGGCGATGCTGAAATTGGAGCAGGCCGGCGCTCCGCCCTTGCACGCACGGACCCAGTCGCGCGCATGCGCCGCGTGGTTCGAGCCGGTGCTCGCGCCGGGCGAACGTTGCAGGTAGGCGTTGGGCAGCTTATATTCCGCCCAACGGGATCCAGGCAGCAGGCCGACGCCTTCCCCGCGTCCGCTCGTGCCCAGGTAGCCCTTCGAGCCCACGAAAATGCTATTGTAACCGCTGCCCTGCCCACCGCCGGGTCCACGTCCGCCGCCGCCACCAGGACCGGCTGCGCCAGCGCCGCCAGCGCCGCCGGGAGCACCGGCGCCACCGGGACCGCGGCCGGCAGCTTGCGCGCCACCGCCGGACCCCGCGAAAAACCCACCCTGCCCAGCCCCCGGGCCCACCTGCGGGCCCTTACCCGGGATCTTACGCGCTTCTTCGGCCGTCATGCCAGGAGGGGTGTAAGCGTCGCCGCCCGCGTGGTGATACCAGTAGATCGACACGGGAGGCATGCCCGGACGCTCGGCGAAGTCGTACTTGAGCGCCAGCTCATCGGGGAACGTAAACGCCGGCAGCGAATTCTTCTTAATGCACTCGACGCTGAGCAGGTACTTCGGATCCAACTGCAGCGCCCAGTTGGCAGGGCCGAGGATATGCACGCCCCAATCGCCGATCAGGCTGCTGCCGAAATCGTAAAAGCCACGCCAATTGAAGGGCAGGTAGAAGCCGAAGTTCTGCTGGCCGCCACCGCCGCCGCGCCCGCCGGGAGCGCCGGGCCTGCGTGCCGGATCGAAGATCCCACTTGCGTCGATCCCGCCGGGAGTTGCGGGAGCGCCTGGCGCCGGTCCGCCGCGGCCGCCGCGGCCGCCGCGCGCATTCCGCTCCTGAACAAACGTCTTGTAGGCCTCATCGCCCGCCGTAAACGGCCGGGCCGCGGAGCCGCCCAGCCAAAGATCCCAATCGAGTGACTCGGGAACGGGTGTCGGCGGCGGGATCGTCACCATCTCTTGCGGCCAACTCGGCCGGCCAGTCCAGGCGTGGACCTCTTTGACTTCGCCGATCTCGCCCGACCAGAAGATCTCGCACGCCACGCGGGTGGCATCGTGCGAGTAGCCCTGGTTGCCCATCTGGGTGGCGACTTTGTACTTTTCCGCGGCCTGCGCCAGCAGGCGGGCCTCGCCCGAGAGGCGGGTGAGCGGCTTCTCCACATAAACATGCTTCCCGTGCTGCATGCACGCCATGGCGCAGATGGTGTGCATGTGGTCCGGCGGCCCGACAACCACGGCGTCGATTTCCTTGCCCTGCTTTTCGAGCATCTGCCGGAAATCCTTAAACTTGACGGCCTTGGGGAAGCGCTCGAACGACTCCCGGCCGCGCGCCCAATCGACGTCCGCCAGCGCCACCACGTTCTCCACCCCGGCCTGCGCCTGCATCAAATCCGCGGCGGGCTGTCCGCCGGCGCCGATCGCAGCCAGGTTCAGCTTTTCGTTGGGCGACTTGTAGCCCAACGCCTTGAGCGACGGGGTACTACCGAATCCGCCGCGCGGGATAGCCCCCGCCAACAGCGAGCCGTAAAAGAAATACCGTCTTGAGAATCCCTGCTGTGACATATCGGAAAACCGTTCCTTCCTGGGTGGGGCGGACGGGGTACCCTCTGGGTCCGTCCGCGCGCGACCCCCGGTCGCGCTTCTCACGCCTGACAACCTGCCGGGTGATACAAGCAGTCTATGGCCCTTCGGCCTCATCCGCAAGTGCGCAACAGTAAGCGGGCGGGGCCTTACCGTCCGGGCCACCGTAATATAGAGGTAATTTACGGTCCTGGTGCTATACTCAAGTCGTTCATTCGCAAGGGTGTCCACCGGGCCATGCAACCGAAGGAAGCCACCAACGGCGTTCACAACGGAACCGCTCCAGCGGACCCGGCTGCGGTTCGCGGCGAGCTCGAGAGGATTCTCGCCAGTCCTCAGTTCCGCAACAGCAAGAGGCACTCCTGTTTCTTGCGCTACGTGGTCGAGGAAACCCTCGACGGGGACTCGGGGCAGCTCTAAGGAGCGCACCGTCGGCGTCCGCGTATTCGGACTCGATCCCGCTTACGACACCAGCACCAATCCGGTAGTTCGCGTTTCGGCTGGAGAACTACGCAAACGTCTGCTCCAGTACTACAACGCGCCGGACCACGGCGGCGAACTGCGCATCGATCTCCCGCCGGGTTCCTACGTGCCGGAGTTTGGTCCCGCGCCGGTGGAAGCGGCGGAACCCATCTCCACAGCGCCTTCGCGCCGTCCGCGCCGCGCAGCCATGTACGCCGCCGCCGCGATTGGCGTCATGGCGATGTTCAGCCTTGCGTTCTGGCTGAAGCCCTGGGTTTCCGAGGACGCGTTCGAGCAATTCTGGGCCCCCGTGTGGGACTCCCCGGGGCCGGCGCTGCTGGTGGTGGCCGCCCGTTCCCAAAACGAGGAGAGCGGGCGCCCGGCGCCCGAACGAATGTCCACCAACGATGCCATTGCGCTGGCCATGCTGACGCCCGTTCTGGCGGCCCACGGTAAGGACTTCCGCATTCTCACCCAGTCGGCCACCACGCTGGCGGATTTGAAGCGGGGTTCGGCAATTTTCATCGGGCGGATCTTCGCTTTCGATCAGGGGTCAGTTTTGGCGGTAATCGATTGACTGGGTCGGAGTTATCGAAACGAAGAGTGAAAATCGGCCTGACTACAATCTACTTGGAGGGCAGGGAGACTTTGAGCGCATCGAGAATGCGCTGCTGCTGTTGGTC
>JADGNT010000529.1 GCA_017883345.1 Candidatus Solibacter sp.
CTGGTGCTGTTGATCGCCTGCTTCAACGTGGCCAATCTGATGATCGCCCGCGCCATCTCGCGGCAGAAGGAAGTGGCGGTGCGCCTGGCGGTGGGCGCCTCGCGCTGGCAGTTGCTGCGCCAGTTATTCATCGAGAGTCTGGTTTTGTCCTTAGCGGGCGGCGCGGCCGGGCTGTTTCTGTCCGTAGCCATCATCCGCGGCCTGCTGCACTTCCTTCCCGGCGATACTTCCACGCTGATGCTGCGCGCCGCGCCGGACCTCCGCATCCTGGCCTTCAATGGCGCGCTCGCCCTGCTCACCGGCGTGCTGTTCGGCCTCGCCCCCGCGCTCCAATCGCTCAAGGTGGACCTGTGGAACACGCTCAAGGACGTGGTGGGCGCGGTCTCCGGAGGCGGCGGCTCGGTGAGACTCCGCAAAACCCTGGTCACCGCGCAGGTGGCGTTTTCCTTCCTACTGCTCGTCGGGTCCGGACTCTTCGTGCGCACCCTGGCCAACCTGAAGCAGACCAACGCCGGGTTCCAGGCCATCGACAACCTGGTGACCTTTCAGGTGGACCCGGCGCTCAACGGTTACTCGCTGCCACGCTTGCAAACCTTCTACCGGCAACTGCTCGAAAATGTGCGCACCACCCCGGGCGTGAAATCGGCGAGCTTCGCCATGGTGCCGGTGCTCGTCGGCGGCGAGTGGGATTCCACCATGTCGGTGGAGGGCCACCAGAACCAGGACAACGAAGATAACCAGGCCTTCATGAACGGCCTGTCCGCCGGCTACTGGAAGACCATGGGCGTGCCACTGGTGGCCGGTCGCGATTTCGACGATCGCGATGCCGGCAAGAAGATTGCCGTGGCGATTGTGAATCGCAAGTTCGCCACCCACTTCTTCGGTGACAAGAGCCCACTCGGCCGCCACGTCGGCTTCGGCGACGGTCCTAAGACGAAGCTGGATATCGAGATCGTCGGCGTGACGGAGGACTCGCTCTACGAGGGGCCGCGCGAGGGCGTGCACCGCCAGGTGTTCGTGCCCTTCTCGCAATCCACCTACCCCGCCGGCGTGGCGTTCTACGTCAGGACGTCCATGGACTCGAAAAGCATGTTTACCGCCCTGCGGCGCAAGGTTCAGGAACTCGATGGCGGCATGCCGGTCTACGACATGAAGACACTGGCGAGCCAACTCGACGAAACGCTGAGCACGGAACGTCTGATTGCCGTGCTGTCGGCGGCCTTCGGTCTGCTGGCCACGGTGCTGGCGGCGCTCGGGTTGTACGGCGTCATGGCCTTCATGGTGGCGCGCCGCACCAAGGAGATCGGGCTCAGGATGGCGCTCGGCGCGCCGCAGGGGCAGGTGGTATGGATGGTCATGCGGGAGACCCTGGTGCTGGTGGCCGCCGGCCTCGCCATCGGGATTCCGGCGGCGCTGACGGTGAGCAAATATGTCTCCACGCAGTTGTTCGGCGTCAAAGCCACCGATTTCGCTTCGGCGGCCGCGGCACTCGTCATTCTGGCACTGGTGGCGGCGGGCGCCGGTTTCCTGCCGGCGCGGCGCGCCAGCACCATCGACCCGATTCAGGCATTGCGATATGAATAAACGATGTGAATAAAGGAGCTACGCGATGAAGTACATAGTAGTAATTGCATTATTGGCGGTGATGCCGGCCCTGGCGGACTGGCGTTGGGAAGGACGGGAGCAGGCGCGCCAAGCCGTCGCCGAAGCCCGCCGCGCGCGCGCCGAAGCCATGCGCGAGGTGGCGCAGGCCCGCCGCGAGATACGGCGCGAAATGGACTCGGCGCATCGCGAATGGCGCATCGAATTCCGCCAGGTCCGCGAGGAAATGCGCCGCTCCTGGCGTTAGGTGGGACAGGCCTCCTGGCCTGTCGCTTCAGCCTGCCTTTTCTCGGCTTCTCGTGCCGCTATGCCACCAATCGCATGGCTTTCCGCTTCCACAAAAAGACGCGCTTGGTAAGCTCGTCAGCGCCTTTAGCAAGATCGTGCGCGGACCTGTCGACAGACCTGGCTGCCTTTCCAATCTGTCGCGAAGTGCGTTTGGCCTGGTCACGCACGGCTGCGCGGCGCTGCTTTCCCCGCGCTGGGTCCAAGAAAAACATCAAACCGCCGCCCAAACCGATTCCCGCGAGCCCCACGATTAGACCTGTTTTACCTTGCATTGAATCATCTCCATTCCAATAGTTTTCATCTTGACCCTGTAACAATTGCATACCGCGCAGGGCAGCAAGGGTGCAATGTGCAATTCGCGTTCCAATCTGCGAATCCTTCCCGCCCGGGAACTCCGCGGACCGGCTACGGACATCGGATTGCATGGAGAAGAAACCGAAATGAAACAAGCCGGCCGGCGGAATCCCCGGCGCTGACGTGGACCGCGTGTCACGGGAGAAATCCGCGGCCATGGGTGGAAACGGCTTCCGGACGCTGGCCGGATCGCCGGGACGAATCCGCCAGTTCCCTGCGTATGGAGGATACTGTGGAGTAGATTCCACATATGGAAACGATCCAGGTTGTTCGCGATACGAAGCTCCGACAGGCGACCGACCGGGCCGCGCATCGTACCAAGCGGAATCGCTCTGCGTTGATTCGCGACGCGCTCCGAGAACACCTCCAGAGATTGGAGATCCGAGCTCTCGAGCAGCGTGACCGCGACGGCTATGCGAACGGGCCACAGATGCACGATGAAGCCCTTGTTTGGGAAGCGGAGGCGGCGTGGCCGGCGGAATAGCCCGAGGGGACATCCGTCTTTACCAGTTTGCACCACCGGCCAAGAAGAGACCGGTGGTGGTGCTGACACGCGACAGCGCCATTGCCTATTTGTCGACCGTGACTGTAGCCCCAATCGCGTCCACCATTCGCGGAGTGCCATCCGAGGTGGTACTATCGATTCCGTGAGTAGCGCTCCCGTGAGAGGCCAACTCGCCTCTTGAAGTAGAACCGCGTACACGTCGTAGCTCTCTTTCAAGCACTCCCGCGCGGAGGTAACCGTCAAACTCGGCTAGATTTGCCTCTGTCTTTTCTAGATTCCGCTCAAGTTCCAGCGACCTAGCCGCTTCTAGACTCCCCGACGTACGCTTCGCCAAATACTTCGTTCTTCCCGACAGCACCTTGGATTCAGCCTTTCTGTCCTCTTGGGCTTGCAGCGCTTTGTCGAGTTCCAGCGACGTAGAAAAGAACGCTATCTTCGCCCGCGCAAAACCATTTTCCGCATTGAGAAAATTATGCCGCTTCGTTAGAGTTTCTGCCCAATGGATTTGGCCTGGGTGAACAGGTATAAGTAATCCGTTCCGCCTGCCTTGGAATCCGTACCGGACATATTGAACCCGCCGAAGGGGTTGGCGCCGACTACCGCGCCGGTGCACTTGCGATTGATATATAAGTTGCCGACGTGGAACTCGCGCTTGGCGCGCTCGATCTGGGCTTCGCTGGTGGTGTAGACCGAGCCGGTGAGTCCGTACTCGGTGTTGTTGGCGATCGCCAGGGCGTCGTCGAAATCCTTCGCCTTGACGACGGCCAGCACCGGGCCGAAGACCTCTTCCTGCGAGAGGCGCGCCGCGGGAGCGATATCGGCGATCACGGTGGGCTGGATGAAATAGCCGTCGCCCGGGGCGCGCTCGCCACCCGTGATCAGGCGCCCTTCCCGCTTGCCGATCTCGATGTAGTTGAGGATCGATTGCATGGCGCCTTGGTTGATCACCGGTCCCATGCGCACGTTGTCTTCGGGCAAGCCGATGGCGATCTTTTCCGTGATGGCCTTGAGCTTTTCGAGGAACCGGTCGTAGATATCCTGGTGCACGACGACGCGCGAACAGGCCGAGCACTTCTGGCCCTGAAAGCCGAAGGCGGCGGCGGCGACGCCTTCCACGGCGGCATCGAGATTGGCATCGGCATCCACCACGATGGTGTCCTTGCCGCCCATTTCGAGCACCGTGCGCTTGATCCAGATTTGCCCCTTCTGGGGCTGCGCGGCGCGCGAGTGAATTTCCAGGCCGACATCGCGGGAGCCGGTGAAGGCGATGTAGCGCATCTTGGGATGGGCCACCAGGCCGTTGCCGAACGTGGCGCCGGAACCGGGGCAGAAGTTGACCACGCCGGGGGGCATGCCGGCCTCTTCTAGCGCCTCGAAGAACTTCGCCGCGATGGTGGGCGAGTCGCTCGACGGCTTGAGGACGACGGTATTGCCGCAGACCAGGCTGGCGCCGGCCATGCCGAGCGCGATGGCGTTGGGGAAATTCCAAGGCGAAATTACCGCGCCGACGCCGAGCGCGATGTAGCGCAGGAAGCCGCGCTCGCCAGGCAGTTGGACGACGGGTTCCGCCTGGTCGAGCACCAGAGCCTGGCGCGCGTAGAGTTCCAGGAAATCGATGGCTTCGGCGGTGTCGGCCTCGGCTTCGTCGTAGTTCTTGCCGACTTCGAGCA
>JADGNT010000530.1 GCA_017883345.1 Candidatus Solibacter sp.
TGCTCGCGCTGTTCGGCGAAATCTTCCGCGGCGAGTTCCGCCAGCCGATTCCGCGGATTTCCTAGCCGGACGCCGCCGTTGCGTTCAGTTTTCCGTAACTCAGCGAGGCCTGGTTTATCCGTTCAAAAGTTCAAAGTAGCGCTCGCGCGAAATGCCCGCGGTGCGCAGGTTGTTTTTGATGATGAACACGGGAACGGACGAATACTTGGGGATGACTACCGGACGGAGCACGCCTTCTCTGGTGTAAACGCGGGTGGTCACCCTCCTGCCTGGAAAGGCGAAAACCCTCCGCTTCTAACACGCGGCACAACGTCTTATAGGAGACGGGACTAAACTTTGACATGCGTGAGCGGGACGGGAAGGGAGACTCGCTGCACGCTGATCGGCTCCGGAACCTGCAGTGTGGCTTTGGTCTTCTTGTAGCCGGCCTCTTCCAGGATGGTTTCCAACGTGCCCATCTTTTCGGCCTCTTCCAGAAACAGGCGGACGATCTCCTTCAGATTCGTAAAAGCCTTTTCCTGGGTGCGGCCACAGGAAGAGACGTCCAGTTCCTGGGCATAGGCCACGAAAGTCTTGCCTTCTTTAAAGATTTTGGTGGTGAATTGAATCTCCATACTTCTTCTTTAGTGCGCCATAGCGAGACGCCTAAAGCGGGCTACGTCAGACGTGCGACCGACGACGACCAGCCATACATTACACCAAGTCGCCATCTCTAGATTCCCTTTCGCGCGAACTGACTGGATCGTAGCACATCAGGTTGGCAAATGTTATCCGTTGTCGAGCAAAGTGCTCGCGCTATTCGGCGAAATCTTCCGCGGCGAGTTCCGCCAGCCGATTCCGCGGATTTCCTAGCCGGACGCTGAAAAACTCCTCGGTCGTGGCCGAACTGCGGTCAAGCGCATCCGCCCATGCCGCCCAGGTCCTGCGCTACTATTTCTATTATTCGATGGCCCCCATTCTGGAACTACGCAAGCTGGTGAAGCACTTTCCCGGCCAGCAGGCGGTCCGGGAGATCTCGCTGGTCATTCCGCGGGGCAGCTTCTTCTCGCTGCTGGGACCATCGGGGTGCGGCAAGACCACCACCCTGCGCCTCATCGCCGGCTTCGAACAACCTACTTCCGGCGACGTCCTGCTCAACGGCGAAATCGTCAATCAACGCCAGCCGTATGAGCGCAACGTCAGCACCGTCTTCCAGAATTACGCCCTCTTCCCCCACCTCACCGCGCGCGCCAACGTGGAGTTCGGCCTCAAGCGCCACCGCGCCACCGATATCGGCCGCCGCGTCCGCGAAGTCCTGGAACTGGTCGGCCTCACCGGTAAGGAAACCCGCCGCCCCGCGCAGCTTTCCGGCGGCGAGCGCCAGCGCGTGGCCCTGGCGCGCTCGCTCGTCCTCCAGCCCGACGTCCTGCTGCTCGATGAGCCCCTGGCCGCGCTCGATCCCAAATTGCGCAAACAGATGCGCGTGGAGCTCAAGGCCCTGCAGCGCCGCGCCGGCGTCACCTTCCTGCTGGTGACCCACGACCAGGAGGAAGCGCTCTCCATGTCCGACCATCTGGCCGTGATGAATGAAGGCCGCATCGAGCAGGTGGGCTCGCCCGAGGACGTCTACCTGCGCCCGCGCTCGCGCTTCGTCGCCGGCTTCCTGGGCGCCGTCAACTGGATCTCCGGCGCCGGCATTCGCCCCGAAGCCGTCCGCCTGCTGCCCGCTGGCGAAGTTACTCCAGGTGACGCCACGTCCGGTGACGCCACGCCCGATCGCCGCGCCCCCGGAGTGGTCACTGGCTCTGTCTTCCTGGGCGATTGCGTGCAGGTGCTGGTGCGCCTCCATAGCGGCGAAGATACCGTGGCGCAACTGCCGCGCCGCGCCGCCCTCTTTCAACCCGGCGACCCCGTTCAGTTCACCTGGAGCGCCGCCGATGAGATGACCTTCCCATGAAGCTGCGCACCTGGTTCCTCCTGCCCGCGTGGCTCTCGCTTGTCCTGCTGTTCGCAGTACCTTTCGCCATCGTGCTGGCCTACAGCTTTCTGACCCGCGGCGTCTACGGTGGCATCGAGCTGCCCTGGACCGCCGAGAGCTATCGGCGCCTCTTCGATCCCCTCTATCTCGCCATTCTGTGGCGCTCCTTCGCCATGGCCCTGGCCGCTACCGCCTTGTGCCTCCTCCTGGCATTTCCCGCGGCGCTCTTCATCTCGCGCGCCGCCCGCCACAAGAATCTCTACCTGCAACTCGTCATGCTGCCCTTCTGGACCAGTTTCCTGGTGCGCACCTACGCCTGGATTTTCCTGCTGCGCGACACCGGCCTGTTCAATACCGCATTGCAGGCGCTGGGCATCACCCATGGTCCACTGCCGCTGCTCTATAACGATGGCGCGGTGCTGCTCGGACTGGTCTACGGCTATCTCCCCTTCATGGTGCTGCCCATTTACGCCACCCTCGATCGTCTCGACCCGGCGCTGGTGGAAGCCGCGGCGGACCTGGGCGCGCGGCCGCTCGCCACCGTCTGGCGCATCGTCGTGCCGCTCTCCCGCCCCGGCATCGTCGCCGGATCGGTCCTCGTCTTCATCCCGTGCCTCGGCGCCTACCTGACACCCGACCTGCTCGGCGGCGGACGCACCGTGATGGTCGGCAACCTGGTACAGAATCAGTTCACCACCGCGCGCGATTGGCCCTTCGGCGCGGCCGTCTCCATCGCCCTGATGGCGCTGGTCGCCCTCGTCCTGGTGGTCTTCCTGCGCCGCCAAAGCGAGCCCCTGGCATGAAGCGCTGGCTCGGGCTCTACGCCGTCGCCTTCTTCGCGTTTCTCCACCTGCCGCTTTTGACGCTGACGGTCTTCAGCTTCAACTCCTCGCGCTTCACCAAATGGGAGCACTTCTCGCTCGTGTGGTATCGCGCCATCTTCCGCGACCCGCAAATTCTGCAAGGCGCCTGGAACAGCGTCATCATCGCGCTGTGGGCTACGGTGCTCTCCACCGTCATCGGGACGCTGTGCGCCTACGGCCTGTGGAAACGCAACTCGCGCACGCTGACGGGCGCGCTGTACCTCTCGCTGGTCACCCCCGAGATCGTCAGCGGCATCGCGCTGCTGGCACTCTTCCAGTGGGCCTTCCGCTGGCTGCACTGGCAGCTCGGCCTCTACACCGTGGTGCTGGCCCACATCGCCTTTTGCATCGCCTACGTGGTGATCGTGGTCTCGGCGCGATTGCGCACCCTCAGCCCCGCGCTCGAAGAGGCCGCCATGGATCTGGGCGCCAACCCGTGGCAGGCGTTCTGGTATGTGACCCTGCCGGCGCTCGCCCCCGGCATCCTCGCCGCCGCGCTGCTCGCACTCACCGTATCCTTCGACGATTACGTGATCACCAGCATGGTGGCGGGCGTCGATTCCGAAACCCTGCCCATGGTCATCTACGCCATGGCGCGCCGCGGCGCCAGCCCCGTCATCAACGCCATCTCCGCGATAGTCACCCTGGTCTTCGGCGTCTTGATTCTGATCTCCGAAAGGGTGCGCGAAAGATGAAGCGCCACATTAGGTGGGGCAGGCGCTTTCGCCTGCCAACCCGCGCCTCCGACAGAGTGGGCGAAACATGAAGCGCCACATGAAACGCCGCCATTTCCTCGCGGGGCTGGCCGGGTTCGCCGCCTGTGCTCGCGATACCCGCCCCCGGCTCAACGTCTACAACTGGTCCGCGTACGTCGCCCCGGAGACCATTCCCGCCTTCGAGGCCGAATTCGGCGTGCGCGTCCGCTACGCCACCTACGAAAGCAATGAGGAGATGCTGGCCAAAGTCATCGGCGGGAATTCCGGCTGGGACGTGGTGTTCCCCACCCACAACCGCCTGGAACCCATGCGCGCCAATGGATTGCTCGCGCCGCTGCGCCACGAGTGGCTCCCCGGCTTGCCCCATCTCGACGCGCGCTTCCGCGCCCCCGCCTGGGACGCCGCGCTCCAGTGGGGCCTGCCCTACATGTGGAACGGCACCGGCATCGTCTACAACCGCACCCTCCATCCGCCCCCCGCGCGCTGGGCCGACCTGTGGAGTCCCAGCCTGAAAGGCCGCCTCACCATGTTGGACGATCCCGAAGACATGCTGGGCGCGTGCCTCAAGAAACTCGGCCTGCCGTTCAGCGCCACGGATCCCGCGCAGTTGGCCCGCGCCGAACGGGAAGCCATCGCGCAGAAGCCGCTGCTGCGCGCCTACCTCAACGCCGAAGTGCGCGACCAACTGGTGGCCGGCGACGTGCTGGCCGCGCAACTCTGGTCCACCACCGCGCAGCAGGCCATCGATGCCGCGCCGCAGTTGGCGTTCGTCTATCCGGCCGAGGGTTTTCCGTTGTACTGCGATTGCGCCGTCATCCTGCGCGAGAGCCGCCGCGCCCGCCTGGCGCATCAGTTTCTGGATTACCTGCTGCGCCCCGATGT
>JADGNT010000034.1 GCA_017883345.1 Candidatus Solibacter sp.
GCCCAGGAGCCAACCGCGTTGCTGGCGCACTTGCGGGGACTGGTCCAGCAGGCCCGCGAAGGCGTGGCGCGCGCTGTGGGTTCGAGCCTTACCACGCTCCACTGGCACGTCGGGAAACGCATCCGCCAAGACATCCTCAACGAAAAGCGGGCCGATTACGGTGGGCAGATTGTCGCCGCGTTGGGTCGGCAATTGGAGACGGAGTTTGGACGCAGCCTAGTGTCGGTCAGGAGATCATAACCAGTTTGAAGCAGGCGGTCGCTTGGGCCGGCGGTGAAAATGTTCCGGTGCGGGTGACCACCGTTCGGGTTCCAACGACTGATGTGCGTGCGTTACGGCGGCGCCTCGGGTTGAGCCAGTCGGAGTTCGCCGCGAGGTTCGGTTTCCAGGCCGCAAAGCTGAAGAACTGGGAACAAGGCCGAACGCGGCCGGATGGCCCGGCGCGGGTACTCCTGGCTGTGATCGCGCGTCACCCCGAGGCTGTCGAGGACGCTCTCCAAAAGGCAGGGTAACGCTCCCACTGTAGCGCTCCTCCTACATTCGCGCCCACGCGCGAGCCCGGATTGCCCCCAGACCTGCGAGGGATGGGGTATGAAAATTAAACCTGCGGGTTGCCCGTTTCCCTCCGCGAGCCGTCTTGTGGGGGTCGCGATTTGAACCTGCGTGTGCGAAATTCTCTCAGTGCTACAGATTTCCGGTAGTGAACCCCACTCGTCTGTATTACGCCCTAACCACGAAAGTGACCACTTCGGTGGCTGCCCTTTGCCGCCCTTTCGGGGCGCACGGGTTTGGAGCTTCCGCTGCGGGAGCGCCCTGTCGCCCCGCCAAGGGGTTATTTGAACGGAGTCTGTCAAGGACCAGAACGATCCCGAGCGCAACCGCTTGATTCTCTTCGCAAACGGCATTTTTGATGACCAGGACGGTGTAAAGTCAGTTTGCACGGAACCGCGCTTACAGGTTCACTTTTCCTCTTCGCTCCCACTGCCAAAGCAGAAAGGCCACGAAGGCACCCGCGGCCGCCATGCACACCAGCATTGCCAGGATGGGAAACAGCCGGTGCCCGAAGGCCTTGTACATCCAGCCGATGATCTCTTCCTGGAAGATGGGGCCGATCGACCCCATCCCATTGATGATTCCGGCGGCTGCCAGCGCGCCACGCTTCGATCCCACGTCGATGGCCCCCACTCCCGAGAGCAGCGCATCGGGGCCGAAGAGCATGAACCCCGCCAGACCCATCGAGACGGTAAAGAACACCACGCTGGTCGCACCCAGGGTCGCCATGAGCACGAACGAGAGCGTCATCATGGCCAGCATGGCGAACACAATGAACGCGCGGCGCCCATGGAAGAGTTTGTCGGAAGCCACCCCGGAAGCAATCACCCCGAAGAATCCGCACAGCTCGAAGATGGTCGACAGGTACCCCGCCCGGTCGCCCGAGAGCCCGAAATTCTGCCGCAGGAAAAAAGGCGCCCAGCTCCATAGCGCGTATCGCAGGAACTTGATGGTGAAGTAAATGACCCCCATGGTCAGGATGCTGCGGATTACGTCTGCCGTCCAGCCGAGCCCCTGAACCTTCTCTGCCTCGCCATTGGGCGCGGTACTCTCCGCCTCGTCGCTCAACGGCGGCAGCCCCACGCTCTCCGGCCGGTTCGGGTGGAGAAGCAGCACCACGGCCCAGATCACCAGCAGCACTAGCGCGCTTCCGAAATAGGACCACCGCCATCCCGCGCGCCCCAGCATGTAAGCGGCAAATGAGGTCGAGATCAGCGAGCCCAGTTGGTAGCAGGTGGACCAGACCCCCAGGATGCTTCCCCGCTGCTCCCTGCGGAACCAGAACGCCAGGCTCCCGATGCAGCCCGGCCAGCCAGTCCCCTGCGCCAGGCCGTTGATCGCCAGAAAAAGCATGAGCGTCCAGAAGCCGTTGGCGGCGCCGAAGACGAAATTGCAGGCGGCCGAAATTCCCATGCCCAGGATCAGCAGGAGTTTCGGCCCCAGCTTCCTCCCGAAGTAGGCGCTGGAAAACTGTCCGGCGGCGTAGGCGGCCAGGTAGACAGTCCCCAGGTGGCCAAGCTGGATGGTAGACAAGCCGAGCGCGCCCGACATGTCGGCCTTGACCACGTAGAACGGCTTCCGGCAGAAGTAGTAGCCCGCGTAGGCGAGCCACGTGGCGGTGAAAATACGGATCTGCCACGGCCGATAAGCCCGGTCGAGGCTCTTCTCTTGCTCCATTCAGTTGGCTGTCCGCGTCCGCAAGTGGAAGCTCTTGGGGCGCGTCAGGTACCGAAACCCCAGATGCGAGAGCGTGCAGCCATGTCCGCTGTCCTTAATGCCCACCCACGCCAGTTCCGGATCCAGGTAGTCGCAACGGTTCACGTAGACCGTTCCGGCCGCCGTCCGGTGCGCCAGTTTCTCGCCCCGCGCCATATCTTCGGTCCAGATGGAACCCGTCAGGCCGTACGGGCTGTCGTTCATCAGCCGGATGGCTTCCTCCTCCGTGTCTACCGGCATGATTCCGATCACCGGCCCAAAGCTCTCCTGCATCATCACGCTCATGCTGTGATCGACATCCACCAGCACCGTGGGCTGGAAATAATACCCGGGACCGGGCAGCCGGCGGCCCCCCGTCAGCGCCCTGGCGCCCCGGCTGACCGCCTGGCCCACCTGGAACTCCATGAAGTCCACCGCCTTGCGCTGCGCCAGCGGCCCTATGGTTGTCGATTCATCCTCCGGGTCGCCTACCTTGTACTTCTCCACTTCGGCCACATAGGCATCGACGAACCGCGAAAACAGGGGCCGCATCACGTAGATGCGCTCGATGGCGCAGCAACTCTGCCCGGTATTGTAGAAGGCGCCATCCACCAGGTTGGGCACCGTGAAGTCGAAATTCGCGTCCTCGCAAACCAGGGCGGGATCTTTGCCGCCGAGTTCGAGGCCCATGTCGAGCAACTGGGTGGATGCTTCCTGGTATACCTGGCGGCCGCCCTCCACCGAGCCGGTGAACGAAATGAAATCCACCGCGCGCGTGTCGATCAGCTTGCGGATGATGGCGTGGCTTACATGAATGGAAGCTATCAGGTCCGGCGGCAGGCTGGTCTGGCGGAAAGCGTCCGCGAACGCATCCCCGCACAACGGCGTCAGGCGCGCGTGCTTGATCAGCACCGCATTGCCTGCCAGAAGAGCGGGGACCACCACGTTCACCGCGATCAACAGCGGGTAATTCCAGGCGGGAATGTCCAGCACGATCCCCAGCGGCTCGTGCCGGATGAACCGATGGAATCCCTCCTTCGGCGGGAGCATGTCGTCCTGCAACGAACCGGGCGCCAGCCGCACCATGGTCCGGGCGCGGTCCAGCATGGCATCTACCTCGTGGCGCGCCTGGCCCACGGGCTTTCCCATCTGGCGCGTGATGTCCAGGGCGACCTGCTCCTTCATGGACCCGAAGGCATCAATGAACTGGCGGCAGATGTCCGCCCGCTTCTCGACGGGGACATCGCGCCACCGTTGCTGCGCGGCGCGCATGCGGCAGAGGATGGATTCCAACTCCGCCTCCGGCGTCGGCTCGATATTGCGAAAGACCGTCTCGTTGGCCGGATTGATCAGGTTGTAAACAGATGACTCGCTCATATGTCTCTCCTTACCAGCTCGCCTCGTAGAGCCGCAACAGATCGTCCTGCGTGCAGGACCGGATATTGGTCCGGTGACAGGAATCCTCAAACGCGTTGGCGGAAAGCGGGCCGAGACTCTCCCGGGGCACTTTGTAGTTCCTCAGGCCGGGAGTGATTCCAATTCTCCCGATCATCGATTCGACTTCCGCCACCGACCTCGCCGCGGCGTCGCTCTCCGTCATCTGCTGCGTGGCTACGCCGAACAGACCAGCCAGCCGGGCGTAGTGACTGACCGCCGGCTCCAGGTTAAAGCGCATCACCGCGGGCAGGCACAAGGCATTGGCCAGTCCGTGATTCAGGCCGAACTCCGTGGAAAGGGGATGCGCCAGCGAGTGCGTCGCGCCCAGGTCTTTCTGAAACGCAATCGCCCCCATGGTGGCCGCCACCTGCATATTCCCCCTCGCCTCGATATCCTGGCCGTTGCGCGTGGCCCGCTCGAGGTAACGAATTACCAGTTCCAGCCCGTGGATGGCGATGGCGTCGCACAGCGGATGGAATACCGGACACGTCAAGCTCTCCAGGCAGTGAGTGAAGGCGTCCATGCCGGTCGACGCCGTGAGGAATGGCGGCAGCCCTACGGTCAGTTCCGGGTCGAGAATGGCGCGCTTGGGCATCAGCCACGGGCTGAAGATGATGATCTTCCGGCCGAGCTTGTGCGAGGTGATCACCGAAGATCGCCCCACCTCGCTGCCGGTTCCGGAGGTGGTTGGAATCGCGATGATGGGGTCGTACGGCCCTTTCATCCGCTCCATGCCGCCAGCCTGCCATTCGAGGTCGGTCAGTGCGCCTTCGTGCCGCGCCATGACCACCACCGCCTTGGAGACGTCCAGCGCGCTGCCGCCGCCCAGCCCGATGGCCCCGTCGCAACCGGCGGAGCGGTAGAGTCGGGCCGATTCGAGCACGTCCTCTTCGATGGGGTTGCCGTGCACACCGCAAAAGACCTCGAATGGCAAACCGCCATCCGCCAGTGCGGAAGCCACGGCGGCGAACACCGGGGTGGCGTGCACGCCCGGATCGGTGACAATCAGCGGCTTACGAATCCCGGTTTCTTCCAGGCAGGCCGGAAGACGCCGTACCGCCCCGCATCCGAACAGAATTTTCGTGGGAAAGGAAAACGTGGTGATCTCGTCGAACATAGCCAACTACCTTCCTGCCGCCAGCGGCAGCACCAGTTTGTCGATCCAGCCACGGAACTCGATCTGGCGCACGTTGTCCGAAAGCACGTCGTCGTCGATGTCGAGTTGCCAGCGCAGATCTTTCCGCGCCGGATCTTGGGCCAGCGCTTCCAGTTTCTCTACATACCCGGCCAGGTCTTCGTGCGCCGCAAAGAAACCTTCCCGGACCAGTCTGGGCTCCCGCGCCACAATCAGGCGCGCCACCTCGTGCAAATCGTACTCCGGATGATACTGGGTGGCCCAGAAAGTCCCCTTGCGGTGCTTCACCTCGATAGCCTGGACATGGGTGAAATCGTTGGTGGCCAGCAGCGTGCCTCCGGGCGGCAGTTGCGTCACCTCGTCCAGATGGCTGATGAAACCGGTATACACCGGAGGTTTTCCTTGCAGCATGGGATGGCGCAGCCCCGCGTCAGTCAGCCGGATCTTGCGGGCGATTCCCATTTCACGCCCGCGCGGATTGGCCCGCACCTCGCCGCCCGCCGCCACGGCCGCCATCTGCAGCCCCCAGCATGTGCCGAACCCCGGAGTCCCGGCCTCGTAGCTCTTTTTGGCGTAGTCGATCTGGCGGGTCACGCAGGGATTGTCGAGATGGTAAATGGTAAGATTGCAGCCGGTCCAAAGGATCCCCTGGTAGTGTTCCGGCCCCAGCCCGTCCGGAGGTGAAGGATTGTCGCTCGGCAACCACACGGCGTACTCCGCCGCGGGCAGGTATTTGTTCAGCATCTCGGCGTACAGCCGCCAGGCGTACTTCATCCCTACCAGGTCGAACTCGTCGCGGCTGGCTTTCGGGTAGCCGTCAATGATCAGAAACCGAAGTGTGGATGGCATAAGTGTCTTCATCGAGCGCCCCGATGATTTCGGGAAGTTGCGCGAAATTCCGGCACACGGCATCGGCGCGAGTATGTGCGCTGCCGCGGTCAACGGCCGCCGTGATCAGCACCGCCCGCGCGCCCGCGTCCTTGGCGCCCGCAATGTCGTTGTGTTCGCGGTCGCCGACGTGAACGATCTCGTCGGCGCGGCACCCCGTCAGCTCCGCGGCCCGCAGGAACATCTCCGGAGCGGGTTTCGAGCGGCCCGCCTCGTCGGAGAAGACGAAAGCCGAAAACAGATCCAACAAGCCGTACCCCGCCAGCAACTCGCGCAGGGCGCGGCCGGGCGAGAAAATGGCGTCTGACACGACCGCCAGGGGGTATCGCTGGTGGAGCAACCTGAGGGCCTCCGCGGCTCCGGGTACGAGGTCGGGACGCACGCCCAGCTCCATCTCCTCATGCAGCCGCACCAGCTCCCGAAACTCGCCTTCCGGCAATTCGCGGTTCAAACCGGCCAGCACCGTGCGCAGCCGCACCTCTACCGGCCAGGTGACGTGCTGGTTGTGCCATACCTCCCGGAAGGCCGCGTCCCCGGTGTCATAGGCGCAGTCCACCAGCGCCCGCTCCACCGGAGCGTGCCGGGCCAGAAAATGCCGCACCAAATCCCTGCGTTCGACTCCTTTGGGCGGAAGGCCCTGCCGGGTCCGCTTGGGTTCGTCGGAGTCATCGATGAACACCGTATCCCAAAGATCAAAAGAGACCACTCTAACGCGAGGCATTGCACCTTTCGGCCCAGCGGGGCCTTAATAAACAGAAAAAGATTGTAGCACAGGGGGAGAGAGGTGTATGATTACCCGTATCAGACTTTGACCTTTTTAGAACAGAGATTAGTCGACAACGAAAAGGGGTAGTAACCATGCACAAACATTGGAGAATTGCGGCTTTGCTACTAACGGCGCCCTTGCTGCTATCGGCGCAATCCACATTCGGCACGATTTTGGGAACGGTCACGGATGCGAGCGGCGCTGTCGTGCCCCAGGCCAAAATCGTCATCACCAACCAGGGAGAGAACACTTCCCGCACGGTCTCGACGGATTCGCAGGGGAACTTCGAGGCGTCGAACTTGAAGGCCGGCAACTATACGGTGACGGGCGAGGCAGGCGGCTTCAAGACATTCAAAACCACTGGCTTGGAGTTGACGGCCCGGCAGACGCTGCGCGTCAACATCGCACTGGAACTGGGCCAGCTAACCGAAACCGTCAATGTCTCGGGGACAGCGGCTGTGGTTACCACGGACACGGCCACCATCGCGTCGTCTTTAGGGACCCAGCAGGTGCTGGAGCTGCCCATCAACTATCGCGGCAGGGGAAGCACCAGCCCGCTCAGCGTTCTGGCCTACCAGCCAGGTGTGCAGAGCGATAACAGCTATGGCTACGCGGTGCAGGGCGCGCTTCCGTCCCAAACCGAAATCTCGCTGGATGGTATTTCCACCGTCAGCGCCGCCTCCAACAGCCCTCTCAGCCACCTGTTTCCCTCGGCCGATGGGATTGCCGAGATGAAGGTGCAGGCGGTGGGCAACAACGCCGAATTCGCCCAGGTCGGCGATATCACCACCACCTCCCGCGGCGGCTCCAACGAGTTCCATGGCGCGCTATATGAATATCTTCAGAACCGGGCATTCGACGCCACCGCGTTCGGAGCCACCTCCAAGCCGCAAAAGACCGCCAATGACTTTGGCGGCAGCCTCGGCGGGCGTGCGATCCGAAACCGTATGTTCTTCTTCGTCACCTTCGAAGACATGCAGTACCGCACCGGCTCAAGTCTACAACTCACCGTACCCACCGCAGCCCAGCGGGCCGGGGATTTCAGTAACGAGAAAGGCACGGTAAAAGACCCGGCCACCGGCGTGGCATACCCCAATAACCAGATCCCCACCTCGCAGCTCAATCCGGTAACCCAGAAGGTTCTGGCCTTCTATCCAGCGGTCAACTTCGGTCCCACCACGGTTCAGCAGTCCTCCAACTACCGGGCGAACGCCGCGAACCCGACTACCTCCTGGCAAACCGACGCCCGCATCGACGAGATCCTGACGAGCAAGCAGTCGATCTTCGGAAGGTTGAGCTGGAAGGACCAGAACACAACGTCTCCTCTGTCTTTCGCCCTGCCTCCGAGCACCTCCTATAACAACAGCCGCACCATGGTGATCTCGCACAATTACACCATCACCACGAGCGTGCTGAACGAATTCCGTTTCGGCCTCAGCAACAGCAATAGCGCGACCTCTTACGGCTTTGACGGTAAGGGTATCACCGGGACCTTCGGCCTGCTCAACATGCCGCCGCTTACTTTCAACGGCCTCCCCTCGTTCAGTTTCGGCGGGGCGACTTCGAATTTCGGCTACGGCAAAGCCGGGTTCACCGTCTCCCACAATTACCAGTGGAATGACAACCTCACCTGGGTCAAGGGGCGGCACACGTTGAAATTCGGCGGCGACGCGCGCCGGTTGCGGGCGCAAACCGCCCTCAGCTTCACCGGCAGCGACAACTACGGCAATTTCGCCTTCGATGGCCGCTACTCGGGGTCGGATGTCGCGGACTTCCTGCTGGGTATCCCGTGGGACTCCTCGTACGCATCCGTGAAGCAGGATAACGACGGCATTGCCTGGCATTTCGGTTTCTTCGCCCAGGACAACTTCAAAGTGAGATCGAACCTGACCCTCGAATATGGGCTGCGCTGGGAAGTGCATCCGCCCTTCTGGGACACGGGGTCGGATATCACCAACTTCGACCGTACGGTCCCGCTGACTGGCCGCGTCATCGTGCCCAACACCCAGCAGGCGCTGGATATAACCGCTCCCGGCTTCCTCCAGTCGATCAATGCGTGTCCCGGACCGTCCTGGAATGGCATCCCCTGCACACCCTTCCTGCAATCCGACAAGGCGGGCTGGCCGAGAACGCTGCGCTTCACCCAATGGAAGGATTTCAATCCCCGTTTGGGATTCGCCTACCGTCCGTTTAGCGGCACCAAGACCGTCATTCGCGGCGGCTTCGGGCGATTCACCATGACCATCCTGGGGGACGTGTTCTATTCGTTGACGGGCATCAGCAGCTCCGACGTGCGCGAGTTCCGCAACGACATCCAGAACGGCGTGCCCTTGTTCAAACTGCCGCAGGCCTCAACCAATGGCACGGGAGTTACCTCCACGCCGTACGGCCAGGCGTACTTCGGCACGGCCAACGATCCGTACTTCAAGGACCCCTACTCCCTGCAATGGAACATGAGCGTGGAACGCGACCTGGGATGGAACAGCGGGCTGCGGATCTCTTACATTGGGCTGCGCTCCGTGCAACTGCCCTGGGCGCCGGACCTCAACCAGCCGCAGCCCTCCACCACGCCCTATGCGCAGCGTCCGCTCACGGACCGTCCCTTCCCGTATTGGGGGCGCATCTACACCCGGGACACCGGCGCCAACGCCATCTACAGCTCGATGCAGACCGAATTCAGGCACCAGACGAAGAGTGGGTTGACGATGAACAGCGCGTGGACTTGGGCCAAGGACCTCAGCGATGCCGGCGGACCCGCGCCTACCGGGTGGTCGGGCGACACCGGCGGCGGCCGGGTCACCAACTCGCTCGATCGTCGCCTCGACCGCGGAAACGTGGCCCAGGTGCGGCGTCACCGCTGGCTCACCTCGCTGGTGTATGACTTGCCATTCGGGAGAGGGCGCGGCTACGGCAGCACCATGAACAGCGTTGCCGATGCCATTGCAGGCGGTTGGCGCTTCAGCGGGATTCTGCTGGTGCAGACCGGCACCTACATGACCCCGACCATGAGCGGCGGCGACCCATCCGGCACCGGCGGCGATTCCCGCGGAACCCAACGGCCCGACGCCGTCGGCACCAGCCCGCTCCTTTCGAACCCCACAGCCGACGTTTACTGGGATCGCACGGCCTTTGTCTGTCCGGGACGCACGCCCGGCGCCTCCAACCAGTACAGTTGCGCCACCGTCATCGGACGCTTCGGCAATGCCGGCGTGGGTACCCTGCTCGGTCCCGGGACTTTCAACCTGAACACCGCTTTGGGGAAGGAATTCCGGCTGGCCGAGAAGAAGAAGCTGAAATTTGAAGCATCGTTCACCAACGTGTTGAACCACGTGAACCTGAACGATCCCAGCTCCAACATCACCAGCATCAGCTTCGGCCGCACCACCAGCGCGCGCGGCGCCGATAGCGGCGGCAACCGAGTGGGCTCATTCGCGCTACGATTCGAGTTCTGAGCGAATGCTCTCCCTCGACGACCTGCGCCGGTCGGTGGACGATGGGCGGATCGACACCGTTCTGCTGACGTTCACCGACCTGTACGGGCGTCCGCTCGGCAAACGCCTGGACGCCGGTTTCTTTCTGGAAAACGCCCAGCAGGGCACGCATGTCTGCGACTACCTGCTGACCGTGGACATGAACATGGACCCGGTGCCCGGCTATCAGCTCGCAAGCTGGGAACGCGGTTACGGCGATTTCCGCATGGTTCCCGACCTGGCCACCCTGCGCGTCGCAAGCTGGCTCGAAAAGACCGCGCTGGTGTTGTGCGACCTGACCCCGCGCGACTCGCATGCGCTGCTCGCCCAGGCGCCGCGCTCCATTCTGCGCCGGCAGGTGGAACGCGCCGCCGCCATGGGGTTCCAGGCCATGGCCGGCTCGGAACTGGAGTACTACAGTTTCAACCAATCCTACCGGCAGGCGGCCGCAGCCGGGTATGCCTCCCTCGAGCCTGCCGGATGGTACCTGGAGGATTACCACGTCCTGCAGGGCACGCGCGAGGAAGCCCTGAACGGGGCCGTGCGGCGCCACCTCACCCAGTCGGGCATCCCGGTGGAATGTTCCAAGGGTGAATGGGGTAAGGGGCAGCACGAACTGAACCTGCGGTACAGCGACGCGCTCAACATGGCCGACCGCCACGTCATCTTCAAACAATGCCTCAAGGAAGTCGCCGACCGGTTGGGGATGAGCGTCACCTTCATGGCCAAATTCGACTCGTCCCAAGCCGGTTCGAGCTGCCACCTCCACCTGAGCCTGTGGAAGGATGGCGAAAGCATCATGCAAGGCCCGAACCAGCTTGGTCCCGTCTGTTGCAGCGAGGTATTCCGGTGGTTTCTCGGCGGCTGGATCGCCCACGTCCCAGAGTTTATGGTGTTCTACGCGCCCACGGTGAATTCCTACAAACGTTACCGCTCGGGATCGTGGGCGCCCACCCGTCTAGCCTGGAGCTATGACAATCGCACGGCCAGCTTTCGCGTGGTGGGCAAAGGCCCGAGCCTGCGTATCGAGTGCCGCATTCCGGGCGCCGACTGCAACCCGTATCTCTGCTTCGCAGCCTCCCTGGCCTCCGGCCTGGATGGGATCGACCAGCGAACGGAGCCGCCACCGATCTTCGAAGGCGATATGTATGCGGCCAGGGCTATTCCGGCCATCCCGGCGACGCTTCGCGATGCGACCGCCTGCTTCGAGTCCTCCGAGTTCGTCCGCCAGGCGCTCGGCGCCGAGGTGGCCGAGCATTATTCCCACTTCTTTCACACCGAGCAAGACGCTTATGACGCCGCCGTAACCGATTGGGAGCGCAGGCGGTATTTCGAACAGATCTGACTGGGACATAACTGATGAGCCATCGTGCGATTCTCCTCTTCCTGCTAGCCGCCGCGCCGCTTTTCGCAGCCGACTACGCCGCGCCCGCCGGGGTTCGCCCCGCCGCCCGCCGGCCCGGCGCGGAGAGCATCCTTCCGGGCGGCCGCATCGTCGCTTCCCTCGGCCAGCAGTACACCACCGGGCCTGGACCGTTCGGCTTGGCGATCAGCCCTGGCGGCAACCTGGTGGTTTCAGCCAACGGAGGCCCCGACCGCTACTCCTTGACCGTTCTCCGAAAAGAAAACGGCTCCTGGAACGTCCGCCAGTTGATCGCTCCGCAGAAACGCAGGGAACCGGCCACCGAGCCCGAAGAGGACGACTGGCACAGCGTCTTCATGGGGCTGGCCTTCAACGGGGAAGATGAGCTTTACGCCTCGGAAGGCGATTCCGGCCGCGTCCGCCTGATCGACCCGCGAACCGGAGCCAGGAAGCACGTCTTCGATTTGAACCAGGGAGGATTCCAGGACAGCTACACGGGAGACCTGGCGCTGGACCGCGCCCGCGGTCTGCTTTACGTGGTGGACCAGGCCAACTTCCGCCTGGTGGCCATCGACACGCGCAAGCGCAGCATCCTGGCGTCGCTGCGGCTGGGCCGGCTGCCGTTCTCGATCGCCCTCTCGGCCGACGGCCGAAAGGCCTATGTCACCAATATCGGCATGTTCGAGTATAAGGCGGTGCCTGGCGCCACTCGAAAAGGGGCGCTGGAGACCGGCCTGCCGTTCCCCGCTTTTGGCTTTCCCTCGCCCGAATCGGCCGCCGGAGCGCGGCGCGATACCGCCAACGGACCCGTCGATGTGCCCGGCTTGGGCGACCCGAACGTGCCCGAATCCAACTCCCTGGCGGTGATCGACCTGACCCGGCCGGCCGCGCCGAAGCTCGAAGCGCTTGTCCGCACCGGTCTCCCATTTGGCAAAGACAGCCTCGGCGGCAGCAGCCCGTCAGGAGTCGCGGTAGCCGGCGAATCCGTCTTCGTCACCAACGGGCACAACGATTCCATCACGGTCGTCGACGCGCGCACAAACCGCGTCCGCAGCACTATTGCGATCCGCATTCCCGGACTCGACCAACTGCGCGGCGTCCTGCCCATCGGACTGACCTGGTACGCCCCCGCGAAGTGGCTGTTGGTGGCCGAGGCGGGCATCAACGCGGTCGGCGTCATCGACACTCGCAACATGCGCCTGATCGGTCATCTGCCAGTCGGCTGGTTCCCTACCCGCGTGGCGGTGGATGGCGGCACGATGTACGTGGTCAACGCCAAAGGCCACGGCACCGGGCCCAACGGCGATCCGGCCATCCGGGACACCTTCCAGGGCAGTTTCCGCCGCGGCTCGATCTCGGTTTTCCCGGTTCCCAAGGCGGAGGAAATCGGCGCGCTCACCGATCGGGTCACGCGCAACGCCGGCTTCACGCCATCCCGGGAGGTGGCGCCGGCGCTGCCCTCGGGTATCCGCCACGTTGTCCTCATCGTCAAGGAGAACCGCACCTTCGACGAAATGTTCGGCGATATTCCGCGCGCCTCCAACGGACCTGTGGCGAGCGCCGCCGCCCTGGCGCGCTTCGGCCGCAACGCCACCGTAAACCCCGATCGCCGCTCGCAGCCCCCGCCGCCTGTCCTGAAGAACGTCAACGTCAGCCCGAACCATCACGAATTGGCCACCCGCTTCGCTTTCAGCGACAACTTCTATGCCGACTCCGAAGTCAGCGTGGATGGCCACCATTGGCTGGTCGGCTCCTACCCCAATGCCTGGACCGAAAGTTCGCTGATGGCCTCCTACGGAGGGGAGAAGGAATTCCGGTTCCCGACCAAGGCGCCCGGGCGGCTGTCCTTCGCCCAATCCAACTCGTCCGTGCATCCGGAGGAGCAACTCGAGGCCGGCGCCATCTGGCATCACCTCGACCGGCACGGCATCTCCTTCCGCAACTATGGCGAGGGCTTCGAATTAGCGGGGGTGGAGGAGGAGCCCGGCATGAAGCCCACCGGCGCGCGCTATCTCACCAACGTGCCCATGCCCGAGCCGCTTTACCGCAACACCTCGCGCGAGTACCCGCAGTTCAACACCAACATCCCCGACCAGTACCGCGCCTCGCAATTCATCTCCGAGATTCGGCGGAAGTATGTGAATGGCGGCGAGCCGTTCCCGCAATTCATCTACATTCACCTGCCCCAGGACCACACGGCCCGGGTGCGCCCCGAGGATGGATATCCCTACATGGCGTCCTACATCGCCGATAACGACTACGCGCTGGGCCGCATCGTGGAGTTTCTGTCGCAGACCCCCTGGTGGCGTGAGATGGCCATTTTCGTCACGGAAGACGATGCGCAGAGCGGTGTAGACCATGTCGATTCGCACCGCACCGTGCTCATGGCGGTGGGTCCCTACGTTCGCAAGAACTACGCGTCGCACGTGAATTCCAGCTTTCCGGGCCTGTTGAAGACGATCTTCCGCCTGCTGGGGCTGCCGCCGTTGAATCTGTTCGATGCGGCCGCTTCGGATCTAAGCGACTGCTTCGGCGGCGAGCCGGATTTCGCGCCCTACCGCGTGCTGCCCATCGATCCTGCCCTCTTCGACCCAGCCAAAGTGAAGGACCCGCTTGACCCGGCGCCCGACAGCCCGCGCATGGACGACCCACGCTTCCTCCGCGAACAACACGAAGCGCGCGGCAGGAAATAACGAAGATTCCGGCCCCCAGGCGGGCAAATGGCGGTGCGGGCGTTTCCGCGC
>JADGNT010000531.1 GCA_017883345.1 Candidatus Solibacter sp.
GCGCTTCGGTGGGCGCATAGCCTGCTTGCACTCGGGTTATGAGATGAGCACACTGGAGGGAATGCCCATGCGATCTCTGTTACCCATGTTGGCGATTGCCGCGATTGCCACACCCGCCGCGCCGGCGGCGTCCGCGCCGGTCGCCAACCGGAGCCCGCTGCAGCCCAACGCGTTCCACGCCCTGCCGCTGGGCTCTGTGATGCCCAAGGGGTGGCTGCTCGAGCAACTGCGCTTGCAGGCGCAAGGGTTGAGCGGGCATCTCGACGAGTTCTGGCCGGACCTCGGCCCACAGAGCGCCTGGCTGGGCGGCAGCGGCGAGGGGTGGGAGCGCGGACCGTATTTCCTGGATGGCCTGGTGCCGCTGGCGTATCTCACCAAAGATGCGGCGCTCGTCGCCAAGGTGAAGAAGTGGATGGATTGGACGCTGGAACACCAGCGGCCCGATGGCGCGATCGGCCCGGTGAAGAACCTGGACTGGTGGCCGAACTACGTGATGCTCAAGGCGCTGATCGAGTACCAGGAAGCGTCGGGAGATGCGCGCGTGATTCCGCTGATGGAAAAGTACTTCGCCTACCAGGCGCGGCACATGGACGAGCGCCCGCTCAAGGAGTGGGCCATCTTCCGCTGGCACGATGAAGTGTTGAGCGTGCTCTGGCTCTACAACCGCAATGGGGACGGCGCGCTGCTCGACCTGGCGCGCAAGTTGCACGCGCAGGGGCACGATTGGGAGGCGCAGTTCGCCGATTTCAAAACCAGGGAGAAGGTGGCGCGCGGCGCATCGAATCTTTCGACGCACGGCGTGAACAACGCCATGGCGATGAAGGCGGCGGCGGTGTGGTGGCTGGTCACCGGCGAGAAGGGCGACCGCGCCAGCCTGTACCAGATGTTCGACGCGCTGGATCGCTATCACGGGCAGCCCTCGGGAATCTTCAGCGCGGACGAGCATTACGCCGGGCGCGACCCCTCGCAGGGAACCGAGTTGTGCGCCGTGGTGGAAGCCATGTTTTCGCTGGAGACCGATATCGCGATCCTGGGCGACGCGGGCATAGGCGACCGCCTGGAGAAGATCGCCTACAACGCGCTGCCCGCGACGCTGAGCGCGGACCTCTGGGCGCACCAGTACGATCAGCAGGCCAACCAGGTGATGTGCTCGATCTCCAATCGGCGGTGGGCCACCAATGGTCCGGAGAGCAACATTTTCGGACTGGAGCCGAATTTCGGCTGTTGCACGGCGAATATGCATCAGGGTTGGCCGAAGCTGGCGGCGAGCCTGTGGATGGCGACAGTGGATGGCGGGCTCGCAGCGGTGGTGTACGGCCCCAGCGAAGTCACTACCACGGTGCGCGGCGGCACCGCGGTGACCGTTGAGGAACAGACCGGCTATCCGTTTCGCGAAGCGGTATCGCTGGCGGTGAAGATGCCGGGGACGGCGCGCTTCCCGCTCGCCGTGCGGATTCCGGCGTGGGCCGGTGCGGCGAGCGTGACGGTGAACGGGCAGCCGGTCGCCGGGGTAAAGGCGGGCGAGTTCCTGCGCATCGAGCGCGAGTGGAGGAATGCGGATCGCGTGGAACTGCGTTTTCCCATGGCGGTGCGCACCTCGACGTGGTTCAACAATTCGATGGCCGTGGAGCGCGGCCCGCTGGTGTACTCGCTGAAGATCGGAGAAAGCTGGCACAAGATCAAGCAGACCGGTCCGGCGGCGGATTGGGAAGTGTACCCCACCACGCCGTGGAACTACGCGCTGGTGAAAGGCGCGTTTCAAGTGACGGAGAAGGCGATGGCGCGGCAACCGTACACCGCCGATGCGGCGCCGGTGGAGATCGCGACGAAGGCGCGGCGGCTGCCGCAATGGACGCTGGTGGACGATTCGCCGGGCGTGTTGCCGGTGAGTCCGGTGACCACCAAGCGCGCCGAAGAGACGGTGACGCTGGTCCCGTATGGCGCGGCGAAACTGCGCATCACCGCCTTCCCGTGGCTGGAGTAGAACCCGACCGCTCCCGACCCAGAGGGTACCCCGGTCGCGGCTCCGATCGGAGCCGCGCGCGTTAGCAAGCGGTCTGACAATGTGTGACCGAACTTCTTGGCATTAGGTAGGATTGCCTGCCCAGCGCGTCCAGGCGCCGGCTGGCAAGTGGCCCAGGGGCGACCCCGCAGCCAAGAATGGCCGCCCCACTCACGAATGCCCCAGCACGCGGTGCGGCTGGTACGGCTCGGCGAGCGCCTTCATCTCCGCGGGTTCGAGCTGGATGCCCAGCGCGGCAATCGCGTCGTCGAGATGTTTCATCTTGCTGGCGCCGATAATCGGGGCGGTCACGCCGGGCTGTTGCAGCACCCAGGCCAGCGCCGCCTGCGCGTTGGGGATGCCGCGCCCGTGCGCGATCCCGGTGACGCGGTCCACCACGGCGAAGTCGGAGGGCTGATAGTACAACTTCTGTGCGTACTCATCGGTCTTGGCGCGCGTGGTCTCGCCGAAATCCTGCGCGCGGCGATTGCCGGCGAGAAAACCGCGGGCCAGCGGGCTCCAGGGGATCACGCCGATGCCTTCCTCGCGGCACAGCGGCAGCATCTCGCGCTCTTCCTCGCGATACACCAGGTTGTAGTGATTCTGCATGCTGACGAAGCGCGCCAGGCCGTGCGCGTCGCTTGCCGCGAGCATCTTGGCGAACTGAAAGGCGTGCATGCTGGAAGCGCCGATGTAGAGCGCCTTGCCGGCGCGCACGACGTCGTCCAGCGCGCGCAGCGTCTCTTCGATCGGCGTGTCGTAATCGAAGCGGTGGATCTGATAGAGGTCGACGTAATCGGTGCCGAGGCGGCGCAGGCTGGCGTCGATGGCGTGGTGGATGTGTTTGCGCGAGAGGCCGCACTGGTTAGGGTCGTCGCCCATCGGGTTGAAGACCTTGGTGGCGATGACGACGCGGTCGCGCGCGGCGAAGTCCTTCAGCGCGCGGCCGGTGATCTCTTCGCTGACGCCGTCGGAGTACATGTCGGCGGTGTCGAAGAAGTTGATGCCGGCTTCCAGCGCGCGGCGGATGAAGGGCCGGCTTTCCTCTTCCTCCAGCACCCAGTCGCGCCACTTCTTCGAGCCGTATGTCATGCAACCGAGACAGAGGCGGGAGACCTTAAGGCCGGTCGAGCCAAGCCGAACGTAGTCCATACCTCATGGATACCACGCCTTGGGTAGGATGGAAACATCGACCGTGGAAAACCGGGAAAACCGGGGAAAAACCGGGGACAGACGGAACGTTTTCTGGTTTTCTCCGAAGAAATCGGAAAACGTTCCGTCTGTCCCCGGTTTCAGTTCAAGCCATAGACGGCGCGGGTGGGGGCCCCGCGGTCCACCGTCAGCGTGAGGTTGCCGCGTTTCCCGGCGGTCAGCGTCTCGGGCGGCAGCGGGGTGGATTGCTCGACGGTGAGCGCGCCGCCGTTCAGCGTGATGGTGCGCTTCCAGCCTTTGCCGGTGAACTCCAGCGCACCGCCGTTCTGGCGGACCTCGACCGGGCCGGCCTGCGCGAAGATTCCGGTCTCGGGGAGGAAGTTGGTGTTGGTGTCCTTCCAGGTGAATTCCATCCAGCGTCCGCCGTCCTGGGCGGAGAAAACGGCCCGCACCTTGGCGGATTCCAGAATCCACTCGGGCACGCCGTCGCCATCCAGGTCGGCGGTCCAGGCGACTGCGCCGGTGCGCGGGACCAGCACCATGCGCATCGGCATGGCAAGGTCGGCGCCGCCCGCGATCTTGAGAGTCCAATCGCGCACGCCCACGCTGCCTTCGGCGGCGAAGACGCGGAACTCCACGCGGCGCTCGTCGGTGGGGCCGATGCTGACGTCGGTTTTCGGCGGCAGGAATTCCAAGCCCTGCCCGGCCGGCTCCAGGTGGTAAGTCTGGATCTGCGACGAGTTGTTGCGAATCGAGATTTCCAGATTGCCGCCGCCCTTGGGATCGATGGCCGCGATGGGTGGCTCGGGAGTGAGTTCGGTCTGCGGGCCGAAGTGAAACTGCATGCCGGAGACAAGGCGGACGGAGGCGGGCCGGAAGAGTTGAACGCGCGCCCGGCCGAGCGCTACGCCATCGGCTTCGAGCGCGAGGCTGGCGAAATCCCCGTGGATGGCGTCGGCGGGGATGGCGATTTCGTAATCGATTTCGTTGGGCGACTTCGCGGTGGGAGTCGCCGTGTAGCCCTCGGGCAGGCGCAGGCGGGAGCGCGCGGCCACTTCGGCGGAAGAGTACATGGTGGAAACCGTATTCTTACGCCCGAGCACCAGGCGGTGGAGGTCGTTGAAGAAGGCCGACGTGTCCGGGGCTTCGATGGCGATGCCGATGCGCACGCGGTTGCCCTGCTGTGTCCCGGCGGGGATCTTGAGGCGCGCGCGCATGTGCGGCTCGTCCCAATCGAAATCGGTGGGCTTGCC
>JADGNT010000532.1 GCA_017883345.1 Candidatus Solibacter sp.
GCCAAAGACATGGCGAGGGCCGCTCAGCTCACTCCGTTCGCCTTCGCCCCGCAGGCTATCACCCCCCGCCCAGCCATGCCGCCAATGCCTCCCAAGCGCTATTTCCTTTTCCGCACGAGCAGTGACGATGGCCTGTATGCCAGCGGCCAGACCGCGCTCGACAATCGACACTGGGATCAGGCGCTGGACTTCTTCGGCCAGGTGATCTCGCACAACGGTCCGCGGGCGGATGGCGCCCTCTACTGGAAGGCCTACGCGCTCGGCAAGCTCGGCCGCCGCGACGAAGCCGCCGCCGCCATCGCCGAACTGCGCAAGTCCTACGCCGCCAGCCGATGGCTAGACGATGCCAAGGCGCTGGAACTGGAACTGAAGCAGGCTTCCGGACAGAGTGTTTCGCCGGAAGCGGAGAGCGACGAAGAGCTCAAGCTGATGGCCATCAACGGGCTGATGCAGAGCGACCCGGAACGCGCCATCCCGCTGCTGGAAGGCCAGCTAAGAGGCTCCGCCTCGCCCAAGGTCAAGCGCAATACGCTGTTCGTGCTGGCCATGAGCAACTCGCCCAAAGCGCAGGCGCTGCTCGAACAGGTCGCGCGCGGCGGCGCCAACCCAGACCTGCAACTCAAAGCCATCGGCTACATGGACCAGCGGCGCAAGCCCAACAACAACGCTCAGGTCCTCTCGGAGATCTACGCCGCCACCAACGATGTGGCGGTCAAACGCGCTATCCTGCAAAGCTACGCCGGCATGCGCGATATGGATCGCCTGTTGCAGGCTGCGAGAACCGAGAAGAGCCCGGAATTGCGCGAGGCTGCAATCGGCGCTCTGTCCGGCCTCAACGGCACGTCCGAACTGTGGCAGCTCTACCAGGCCGAAACCACCACCGAGGGCAAGCTGCAACTGCTGCGCTACATGCACTCCAACGCCAGCGCCGACAAGCTGCTCGAACTGGTGCGCACCGAAAAAGACCCCAAGGTACGCGCCGATGCCGTGCGTGCCCTGGCTTCCCGGAAGACCGGCGTCACCGCCGAAACCATGGTGTCCGTCTACAGCGCGGAACAGGATCCGCAAATCAAGCAGAGCATCGTGGACGGCCTCTACGCGCAGCGCAACGCCAAGGCGCTGGTGGATATCGCCCGCGCGGAGAAGGACACCAAGCTGAAACTCCGGATCGTCGAACGGCTCTCCAACATGAAGTCCAAGGAAGCTAGCGACTACCTGGAGGAGCTGCTGAAAAAATGAAACCCCTACTCTGGCTGATGGCGGCCGCGCTGCCGCTCGCGGCGCAGCCCAAACTGCTGGTCAACGCCAAGCTCGACACGCGGAGCGCGGCGGCGGGCTTGGAGCAGACGTTGCGGCCGCTGGTCACCGCGCAGCCGCAGCCGGCTTGGATCGCGTACAGCGTGCCGTCCACCAGGGTCAACCTGGGGTGCGACTACGTGCGCGATGGCTGGAGCCAGCCCGGCGTGATCCACCTGGAACCGCCGGATCACGCCGCGATCCTCTTCCGGGTGGATGGCGGAGCCGTAGAGCGCATACGCACCCTGTCCCCGGATTGCGAGATTGACGCGGGCAACCTGCCGGTGCATTGGATGTCCGATGTGAAGGCCGCCGAAAGCGTGGCGCTGCTGGACACCTTCGCCGCGCAACGCGAGCGCGGCGTTTCCAGGTTGATGGATGGGGCCCTCGCCGCCATCGCCGCGCATGCCGACCCCGCGGCCGATGCGGCATTGCAGCGCTGGCTCGCTCCCGGCCAGCCGGAATCCATACGGCTGCGCGTGGTGAGCTGGTTCGGCCCCATGCGCGGGCGCCGCGGCTTCGACGTGCTCCAGAAGCTGATTTCGGGCGACCCCAACGACCGCGTCCGCGAACGCGCCATCGCGACGCTCGGCGGCAGCAAAGAGCCCGAAGCGCTCGACCTGTTGACCGCCACCGCGCGCCAGGATGCCAGCCCGCGCATGCGCATGCAGGCCCTCTCGACGCTCAATCGGCACTCCGGCGCGAAGGTGCTCAACACCTTCAAGGAGGCGATCGAGAGCGATCCCGACCGCCAAGTGAAACGCCGCGCGGTCAGCGCCCTCGAATCCATGCCCGACGGCGAAGGCATTCCGCTATTGATCCAAACGGCGAAAGCCACGCACGACAACGAGGTACGAAAACAGGCCATGACTTCGCTGGGGCAATCACGGGACGGCCGCGCCATCGCCTTTTTCGAAGAAGTGCTGAAGAAGTAGCGTAGCCTTTCAGGCTGCAACGTCGGCGTCCTTGCCGACGTTCTTCGAAGAATGCCGGTACGAATACCGGCATGGCAGGCGGGACGCCCGCTCTACACTAGTTGGTCGCGCGCACGTTGACCTTTACCCCGGATAACGCGCCCGCGCCGCGGTATACGCGCTCGGTGGCCTTCACGAAATCCGTGAGCTTGGCGTTATAGATATCGACGAACTTCTGCGGATTGCGGTCCACCAGCGGAAACCACGAACTCTGCACCTGCACCATGATGCGATGCCCGCGGCGGAAGGCGTGGTCGATATCGGGCATGACCCACTCCACCTTTTCCCTCTTGCCCGGGGTGAACGGTTCGGGCTTGGAGAAGCTGTTGCGAAACTTGCCGCGCATGGCTTCGCCGCGCACCAGTTGCTGATAGCCGCCCATGTGGACGCCGGCGGGATTCGGGTCGGGATCGGGATAATCTTCCGGATAGACATCGATCAGCTTGACGACCCAATCGGAATCCGTGCCGCTGGTGGAAACGAAGAGCGACGCGGTCAGCGGACCGGCCAGCGTGATATCGCTCTCCAGTAATTCGGTCTGGTAGGTGAGCACGTCGGTGCGCGTGGCGGCAAAGCGCTGGTCCTCCACCATGTGCTCGCGCGTCATGCCCGGACCTTGCCCGCCGATGTAGGGCACCGGCTTGGCGGGGTCGCTGACGTACTCGTCGAATTCCGCGCCGGCCTGCTTGGGCGCGTCGAAGCCGAGGCGGCCATCGGCCTGCAGATAGAGCATCTTCGGCTCGGCGTCCTTGGGTGGCCAGGCATCCTCCTTGCGCCACTGGTTGGTGCCGGTTTCGAAGACGAAGGCCTCGGGCAGTTTGGGATCGTCCTTGCCCTTCAGCCAGTGGTTGAAAAACGGGAACTCGATCTCGTCGCGATAGAACACGGCGGTCTTGGAACCGAACTGCACGCGCCCCAGGGAATCGCCGTCGCTGCGCGCCCAGCCGCCGTGAAACCACGGACCCATGACCAGCATGTTGTTGGCGCCGGGGCTGTTCTTCTCGATCTCCTTATATGTATTGAGCGCGCCGAAGAGGTCCTCGGCGTCGAACCAGCCGCCCACGGTCATGACGGCGGGCTTGATGTTCTTGAGGTGCGGGCGCAGGTCGCGCGCCTGCCAGAATTCGTCGTAAGTGGGGTGCTGCGTCATCTCGGTCCAGAAGGGGACGTCGTTCTTGAAGAACTTCTCGTTGACGCCAGAAAGCGGCCCGAGCCCGAGGAAGAAACTGTACCCGTCCTGCTGGGTGAGCGCGGTGCCTTGCGAGCCGGCCGGCGGCGGCAGAATGGGCACGGGGCGCGGATGGCCGAAGCTCGCAAAGAAGCGGAACATGTGCGGCAAGTAAAGGGTGCCGTTGTGATGGAAATCGTCGCCGATGAACCAATCCGCGATGGGCGCCTGCGGGGATGCCGCCTTGAGCGCGGGGTGCGCGTCGATGATGCCCGCCGCGGTGTAGAAGCCCGGATACGAGATGCCCCACATGCCGACGTTGCCGTTGTTGTTGGCGATGTGGTGCGTCAGCCACTCGATGGTGTCGTAGGTATCCGTGCTTTCGTCGGTATCCTGTGGCCCGCGCTTGACGGCGCGGTGCGGCGTCATGTTGACGAAATCGCCCTCCGACAGGTAGCGCCCGCGCACGTCCTGGTAGACGAAGATGAACTGTTTGCGGGCGAACTTCTCCGAGGGACCGAGGGCGGTCTTGTAGTTCTCCACACCGTAGGGGCTCACGCTGTAGGGCGTGCGGCTCAGCATGATGGGGTACTTCTCGCGGGTGTCCTTGGGGACGTAGACGCTGGTGAACAGGCGCTTGCCGTCGCGCATGGGAATTTGGAATTCGTACTTGGTATAGTGCGACTTGATGAATTCGAGGCCCTGCCCATAACAGGTGAGGGCAAAAAACCATAAGACAGCGAGACGCCGCGTAGTTATCATAGAGACCATTAGCGTACACCAAGGCGAGGACAACCATGAATTCCAAGACGAACGATCGACGTGGCTTCCTGCACGGCATGCTGGCCGCGGGAGGCCTGGCCGCGGCGGCGCCCGTGGCCGCGCAGGCACAACCGGCGAGCTCCGCCGCGAGCCCTGCCGCAAGTGACATGCCCTTCCTGCCGGCCTACACGCGCGCGCAGAACTACC
>JADGNT010000533.1 GCA_017883345.1 Candidatus Solibacter sp.
TCTGGCGGCGAACGCGCAGACACCGGCCGCGCTGAAGGATGTGTTTAAGGGATATTTTCATGTCGGAGCGGCGCTCAATCAGGCCCAGTTCGAAGAACGGGATGCACGCGGCGTTGCCATTGTGCGGGCGCAGTTCGACACCATCAGTCCGGAAAACGTTCTGAAATGGGAGTCCGTCCATCCGCGCCCGGATGGCTACGCCTTCGACGCGGCGGACCGCTACGTGGCGTTCGGCGAGAAGCACCACATGTTCATCGTGGGACACACGCTGGTGTGGCACAGCCAGGTACCGCAATGGGTCTTCCAGGACGACAAAGGCGCGCCATTGGACCGCGACGGATTGCTCAAGCGCATGCACGACCACATACAGACCGTGGTGGGACGTTACAAGGGACGGATCGGGGGCTGGGATGTGGTCAATGAGGCGTTGAACGAAGACGGCACCTTGCGCCAAACACCCTGGCTCAAGATCATCGGCGAGGACTATCTTCTCAAGGCCTTCGAATTCGCCCACGAAGCCGACCCCAAAGCGGAACTCTACTACAACGATTATTCGGTGGAGAACCAGGCCAAGCGCAACGGCGCGGTGGCACTCATCAAGAAACTGAAGGCCGGCGGAGCCACGCTGACCGCCATCGGCCTGCAAGGGCACGATAAAATGGAATGGCCCACCATCGAGCAACAGGATGCCACCATTCTGGCCTTCAAAGAGCTCGGCATCAAAGTGAATATCACCGAACTGGATATGGACGTGCTTCCCGCGGCCTCGCAGCAACGCACGGCGGACGTCGGGCTCAGCGTGGAAGCGCAGGCCAAACTGAATCCTTATGCCGGTGGGTTGCCGGACGCGGTGCAGCAGGCCTTGGCGCGCCGTTATGCCGATCTGTTCGCGGTCTTCTCGAAGTACCGCGGTACCGTCTCGCGGATCACCTTCTGGGGCGTCACCGACGGCGACTCCTGGCTGAATAACTGGCCGGTCCGCGGGAGGACCAGCTATCCCCTCCTGTTCGATCGCCAGGGACAGCCCAAGCCCGCGTTCCAATCGGTGATCCGCACCGCCCAGAAAGGAACCGCGCAATGAAGACCTTCCCGCTCAGCCTCTGCCTGGTTGCCAATGGCTTTGCGCTCGGCCAGGCCCGCTATGTCGAGACGGTGAATGCCAGAGGCGGCTTTCCCCTGGTACAGGGCAAGGCAGCCGCGGCCGTCTATGTCGATTCCGGCGACCACGCGGGTGTGGTGCGTGCGGCCGGCGATCTGGTGGCGGACGTGGCTCGCGTCACGGGCGCCACTCCGGCGATGGCGCACGATGAAAAAGGTCTAGGCGCGAACGCCGTGATCGCCGGCACCATCGGCAAGAGCGTGCTGATCGATCGCCTGATCCGCGAGGGCAAGATTGACGCTGGGCAGGTTAAGGGCAAATGGGAGGCGTTCCTGATTCAGGTTGTGGCTAGGCCGCTGCCCGGCGTGGCGAGCGCGCTGGTCATCGCCGGCAGCGACAAGCGCGGCACCATTTACGGCATCTACGATCTCTCCGAACAGATCGGCGTTTCGCCCTGGCATTTTTGGGCGGACGTTCCGGTGGTGCACAAGGATGCCCTCTTCGTGAAGGCAGGCATTTACGGCGAAGGCGAGCCCGCGGTGAAGTATCGCGGCATCTTCCTCAATGACGAAGCGCCGGCGCTGAGCGGTTGGGTGAAAGAAAAGTACGGCACCTACAACCATCAGTTCTATGAAAAAGTCTTCGAACTGATCCTCCGCTTGAAGGGCAACTATCTGTGGCCCGCCATGTGGGGCAACGCCTTCAATGAGGACGACACGCTGAATCCCAAGATCGCCGATGAGTGGGGCATCGTGATGGGCACCACGCATCACGAGCCGATGCTGCGCGCCCAGCAGGAGTGGAAGCGGCACGGCAAAGGGCCTTGGGACTACGCAAAGAACCCCGAAGTGCTGCGCCAGTTTTGGGAGGAAGGCGTCAGGCGCAACAAGAGTTACGAGAGCATCATCTCCATCGGCATGCGCGGCGATGGCGATATGCCGATGGCCGGCACCGGCATGGGCGCAAATATCGCCCTGCTGGAGAAGATCGTGGCCGATCAGCGTAAGATCCTGGCGGAGCAGGTCAATCCCAATCTCGCCGCCGTGCCTCAACTCTGGGCGCTCTATAAGGAAGTCCAGGGATATTACGACAATGGAATGCGCGTACCCGACGACGTGACCTTGCTGTGGTGCGACGACAACTGGGGTAACATACGCCGCCTGCCGACGGCGGAGGAACGCAAACGCAGCGGCGGCGCCGGCATTTACTATCACTTCGATTATGTGGGCGGCCCGCGCAATTACAAGTGGATCGATACCAATCCGATTCCCAAGGTGTGGGAGCAAATGAATCTAGCGCTGGAATACGGCGCGGATCGCATCTGGATCGTCAACGTGGGCGATCTCAAGCCGATGGAGTTCCCGATTGACTTCTTCCTGAATTTCGCGCGCGACCCGAAGCGCTGGCCCAAGGAGAAGATCGGCGAATTCACGCGCCAGTGGGCGGAGCGGGAGTTCGGCGGCGTGCATGCGGCGGAGATCGCCGATATCGTCTCCAAAACCCTGAAGTACAACGGGCGGCGCAAGCCCGAATTGCTGGAGCCCGCCACTTACAGCGTGCTCGACTACCAGGAGGCGGACCGCGCCGTCGCCGACTATAAGGAAATCATCGCCAAGGCCGAGAAGATTTCCGCCGCTCTGCCGGAGAACGCGCGCGACGCGTTCTTCCAACTCGTGACCCATCCCGCGAAAGCCGCCGCGCAGGTGACGGAGTTGTACGTCACGGTGGCGAAGAATCGTCTGTATGCCGCACAGGGTCGCGCCGCCGCCAACGACATGGCCGCGCAGACCCGCGATCTGTTTGATGCGGATATCGCTCTCACGGCTTATTACAACCACACGCTGGCCAATGGCAAGTGGAACCACATGATGGACCAGACCCATATCGGGTACACCTATTGGCAGGAGCCGCCGCGCAATACCCTGCCCACCGTCAAGGAATTCGAGCTCCCCGCGGCGGCGGCGATGGGCGTCGCCATCGAGGGTTCGGCCGCGGCCTGGCCCGCCGCGCCTGAGGAAGCGGTCCTTCCCGGCTTCGACGTATTTACTCAGCCGCGGCGCTACATCGACGTCTTCAATCGCGGCAAGGCGCCCTTTGAGTTCACCGCTACGGGCAGCGCGCCGTGGATCGTGTTGAGCGCGGCCAAGGGCACGGTCGAGAAGGAGCAGCGCCTCTGGGTGAGCGTGGATTGGAGCAAGGCCCCGCGCGGGACCACCAGCGGCTCGGTGACCATCGCGGGCACTGGTACCCGGGTCATCGTCATGCTGCACGCGGCCAATCCACCAGCGCCGGCGAAGAGTGCGCTGAAGGGATTCGTACAAGCCGATGGCTACGTTTCCATCGAAGCCGCGCATTTCACCAGGAAGATCGACGCCGGTCCGGTCCATTGGGACAAGATTGACGACTACGGGCGGACACTCTCGGCCATGACGGTGTTCCCGGTGACGGCCGCCAGCGTGACCCCTCCGCGGCAATCGCCGCACCTGGAATATGAGATGTATTTGTTCGATCCGGAGAAGGTGGAGGTGGAGGCGATTCTCTCGCCGACCTTGAACTTCGTCCCCGGCCGCGGTCTTCGCTACGCCATTTCCTTCGACGACCAGCCGCCGCAGACGGTCGACGCGTTGGCGCAGAATTCGCAGCGCGACTGGGAGACCACGGTGAAGGACAGCGTGCGCAAAGTGAAGTCCAGCCATACGCTGAGCGGGTCGGGCTATCACACGCTGAAGTTCTGGATGGTGGATCCCGCGCTGGTGCTGGAGAAACTGGTGGTCAATCTGGGTGGCGTCAAGCCGAGCTATCTCGGCCCGCCGGAAAGCTATCGCGGTAGTAAGTAAGGGAGCAAAACCATGTTCACACCGAAATCGATTTTATGGTCCGTTGGCCTGGCACTGGTGGGGTCTGTGTTTGTACCCACGGGGACCAGAGCCCAACAACCAACCACACCGCCGCCTGCCGCCACTCCGCGTCCGCCGGTTCAACTATCTCCGGAGGCGCTGGAGCGCCAGAAACTTACTCTGGCAGATCATCAGAGACTGATGGATCTTCTGCACATGACCACCATCCGGCGCGGCCGGGACGGCAACAACAAGGAGTCCCCCTTCTACGCCAACTACGATGAGGCCAAGGCCAATCCGTTCCCCAAACTGCCGGATCCCCTGGTGTTGAAGAACGGCAAACCGGTCAAGAAGGCGGCGGACTGGTGGAAGCTGCGCCGCCCGCAAATCGTGGAAGATTTTGACCGTGAAATCTACGGCCGCGTCCCCAAAGTCGTGCCCAAAGTGACATGGGAAGTCACCAAAACCA
>JADGNT010000534.1 GCA_017883345.1 Candidatus Solibacter sp.
CGCACCAGCGCGGCTTTGTCCGGATCGCCTTCCACGAAGACCAGCGGGATGGCACCGAGCGATTTCTGCTGGCGGAGGAGCACGCCCATGGCCTTGCCGTAGGATGGCAGCCGGGTCAGGTCGATCAGGATGGCGTGCGGCGGGTCCTGGCGGATGCCGCGAAAGCCTTTGGCCCCGAGGCTCAGGTAGGGGGTCGCGTCAAAACCCAGCGCGCGCAATCGCGCTGCCCATTCCGAAGCCTCGGCGGTGTCCCTGTGAATCACCAGGACGCGGCTCACCGAACTACACGCGCACCACGCCCGAGATGGGGAGCAGGCGGCTGCGGATCTGATTCATGACGTCGGAGGCCAGGAACGGCTTGCGGAGCACGGGGAAATCGTGTTCCTCGCAGAGCGCTTCCTCCTCCGGCGGCAGAATCGTCCCCGTCATCACGATCACCAGCATCTGCGGCACGGATTGCAGGAATTCGACGCCGAGTTCGACCCCATTGCCGTCCGGCAACATGTAATCCAACAGGGCGGCGTTGGGCTTGTGTTCCTGCATCAGGCGCTTGGCGTCGGTGGCGTTTTCGGCGGTGAGCAGCTTCCAGCCGGCGTCGGCCATCAGGCGCTCCAAAAAGTGCAGCAGGTCGCGATTATCGTCCACCAGGAGCACGGTCGGGTGCGCCGGACCGATGGCCCCGTCGCCATCCTGCGAGCGCAGGTTGAGCTTGCCGTCGTCCCCCAACTCGGCGCGCACCAGCGCCCCCGGGTTAATCTGGTTGGTGGCCACCATGGTGGCCAGGGGTTGCGTCAGGAAACGGTGGATGGTGCGGTTCAGTTCGCGTGCGCCGTACTCCGCGCTAGTGCCCTTTTTGAGCAGGAATTGGCGCGTCTCGAAGGGCACATCCAGGGTGAAGCTCCGATTGCCGAGCCGCGTGTTGACGTGGTTTTGCAGGTCCACGATGTGCTGATCCAGAATGGTCGACAGCGATTCCACCGTCAGCGGCTGATAGGTGATGATGCAATCGATGCGGTTGACGAACTCCGGGGAGAAGCGCTTGCGAACCGCGCCCAACCCGATGCCCTGGAGCTTGCTGGTGAGATCCACGCGTTCGGCGGGGCGTACCGATTGGAACCCGAACTCCGGATTGATCTCGCGCATCATTTCGCGTGAGCCCAGGTTGCTGGTCAGAAATACCAGGCTCTTTTCGAAATTCACCGTGGAGTTGTCGCCCAGCCGTAGAAGGCCCTTGTCCAGCACGCCCAGCAGCAGCCGCGTCATCGAAGGCGCGGCTTTTTCGATTTCGTCGAACAGCACCAGCGAGAGACTGCACTTTTCGCTGGTGACCGCATTCAGCTTCTGCTGCGTCAGCATCGGCTGGGTTTCGCGGTGGCCCAGGTAACCGGGCGGCGCGCCAATCAGTTTCGCCACCTCGTGTTCCATCTGGAACTCCCCGCAATCCACCTTGAGAACGTTCTTCTCGCTGCCATGGAGAACATCCGCGAGCGCTTCGATGGTCTTTGTCTTACCGGTACCGGTAGGCCCCAGCAGGAGAAAAACCCCCACCGGGCGGCCCTCCGGGGCCAGGCCAGCCTGGAACATCTGAATGTAGGGGACAATCACCTGCGTGGCCGCGGGTTGGCCGACAACTTTTTGCGACAATACCGCCGACAGGTCCTCCAGCGGGCCGACGGGTTGCTTGCGCGGCCGGCTCTGCTGGCTCTTGGGCTTTTCCACGTTACTCTCCGCCTTGAGTATAGCCGTGGCGAATTTCCTAACCCGGGGGCGCGGGCGCTCTCCAGGGCGCTCAAGCTCCTTCATGAAAAACCTCTTTACCCATATAATTCAGCAATTTACCAGGGAACACGCGGATAAGCAAAATATTTCCAATGTTGCTGTCACTGAGATCCACACTCGTTTTATAGCACGGGGTTCCCAGTACGTATGGGCTGGTTCATACCGAGACGGTATGGGGCGTGGAGTTTTGGATGGGAACGGCACCGAATGCGGCTGCTATCTGTGCCGGAAGGTAATACGGCCCTTGGTCAAATCGTAGGGCGACAATTCCAAGGTGACCTTGTCGCCCGCCAGAACCCGGATGCGGTTGCGCCGTAAACGGCCCGCCAGGTGTGCCAGAACCACGCGCTCGTGTTCCAGTTGTACGCTGAAAAGTCCGCTCGGGAACTTCTCCAACACCGTACCGGTTACTTCTATGCTGTCCTCTTTGCTCATAAACCTCCAGAGTGAGATGGGCGGGCCCGCGATGGTACCTGCCGGTACCGACCGCCGGCCCGCGGCTGCGAGTTAAGCCGCTATGACGTTGGCAGCCTGCAGACCCTTGGGGCCCTTCGTCACTTCGAACTCCACCTGGGAGCCTTCATCCAAGGAGCGGTATCCCTCCGTTTGGATCGCCGAGAAATGCACGAAGACGTCTTCTCCGTTCTCCCGTTGGATAAAGCCATAGCCCTTGGCTGCGTTAAACCACTTCACTGTACCTTTTTCTTTCATCTGCCTATATTCCTTCTTAACGTATTACCGATCCGCACTGAACCTGCGACGCGCCCGACAACAAAAAAGGGGCTGCGGAATGGACTCGCGCAGCCCCCTCTCAAACTTTGTACGAAGCGGAAAACAAGAGTCAAATGCCTTACCATTATACAACAGGAGCCAGTTGCGTCCGCCGGCCACATTGTGACTACATTCGAGTTCTACCGCTTCCGCTTTCATTTCCGCGCCCTGGATCAGGTTCATTTTCCGCAGGGCAAGAGCGCCAACGTCGTGCGCGGCGCTTTTGGTACGGTGCTGCGCGATGCGGTGCCCCCGGAGGTCTATGCCCGCCTCTTCGAGCCCGGAAAGTCCCTCGGCGCCGCCCCCAGCGGCTTGGCCGACTGGCCCCGCCCCTTCGTGCTTCGGGTGGCCCACCTGGACGGCCTCACCGTGCCGGCCGGCGACAGCTTCTACCTGGACGCCCACGTTTTCGATCTGCACCAGCCCACCCTGGTCCACTTCCGTGCCGCGCTCAGCCGCCTGGCCGAAAAGGGACTCGGTCCCGGACGGGGACGCGCCGAACTGGAACGCACGGAACAACTCGACGTGGCCGGCGCGGCCCAAGCCGTCTGGGAAACCTCCGCCGCCCCGATCGTCGCCAGCCTCGACCCGGAGCCATGCCGGGTGGAGCGCGTGACTATCCGTTTCCAGACCCCCACCGAGCTCAAGAGTGCCGGTGGCCTGGCCGAACACCCCGAGTTTGGGATTGTCTTCGGGCGGCTGCGCGACCGCATCAGCACGCTGCGCTCGCTCTATGGCGCCGGCGCCTTGGACATCGATTTCAAGGGCCTTGGCGCGCGCGCCGCGCGCGTCGAGTTATGCCGCAGCGATCTGGCTTGGGAGCAGGTCAAGCGCAAGAGCGGCCGTACCGGCCAGGTCCACCCCATCGGAGGCTTCACCGGCGAAGCGGAATACGCGGGCGATCTGACCGAATTCCTCCCCTGGCTGCGCGCCGCCCGCTGGGTGGGCGTCGGCCGCCAGACGGTCTGGGGCAAGGGCGACGTGCGGGTGCTATGAGGGGGCAGGCGGCCGATTGGGGTGAAAGCAGCGCGGGTTGAGCTTGATGCGCCGGGGCTTGAGATTCGTGACAACAGACCTAATATCCTTTACCCTGAAAAGAGAGACAGCAAGGGAACCGGCCATGACGCTGACGATAGAACTCTCGCCCGAAAGAGAAGCGGCGCTGAAGGCACAGGCGCAGGCCCTCGGCCTTACGGTCGAGCAATGGCTATTGCGGCTTGCCGAGCGATCCGGGCCGTCGCCCGTTGAACAACAGACCGCCGATCCGCGTCCCGTTTGGGAGATCATCCTCGACAACATGAAGAACGTGCCGCCGGAGGACCTTGCCGACCTGCCCAAAGACGGCGCGAGCCAGATCGATCACTACGTTTACGGCCAGCCCAAGAGAGACCAGTGAAGGCGGTTTTTGCCGACACTTTTTATTGGGCCGCGCTGACCAGCACGGACGATTGCTCTCACGCCCGCGCCGTTCATTTCAGCCGTACCTTGCAGCCGGACAGACTCGTCACGACCGATGAAATTCTGAACGAGTATTTGGCTTACTTTTCGAGCGCCCGCCCGAGCGTTCGCGTCCAAGCTGGCAATACGGTTGCCGGTCTGCTGGAGAATCCTCGCGTTGTCGTTGTCCCCCAAAGCCGGGAAACGTTTATTGCAGGGCTGGAACTTTACCGCGCCCGGCCGGACAAGGGCTACAGCCTGACGGATTGCATTTCGATGCAGACGATGCGCCGGGAAGGATTGACGGACGTTCTGACGAACGACCGGCATTTCGAGCAGGAGGGTTTTCGGGCGCTGTTCCGGGATTCGTGAACGGCAATTCTTCCGATCGTCACCGGCGCCGGCGGAAA
>JADGNT010000035.1 GCA_017883345.1 Candidatus Solibacter sp.
GCTGTCGCGAGAGCCCGGGCAGTGCCTTTCCGGGCAAACCACGAGCAATTGAATGATCCTCGTATCTGGTGCATGTTTCCTCTCCTGTTATGCTCTTCGGCAGCCCTTATTGGACGCGAAGAAGCCCCTCGATGTGTCTGGTCACGAACGCGACCGAAAGTTCAGATGGTGCCGAGTCTATCACGCCAGCAAGAGGCAGATATGCTTTTCACTTCAATCAATGTAAACTTCCGCACTACTAGTAACTCCAGTACGGCGGCTGCGCCGCGAGAATCACCCAGTCTCTTAGGCGGCCACACGTCGCGGCTTATGGAACGGTTGACGTACTCGGAAATTGGAGTGTCCAAGTCCCGCCTGTGGGAGTTAGCGGTTCACGACCTCGCGAAAACGTTGGCTATCGAGAACAGCTCTTGGACATCCGTCCAACAACCGGATGAGTCCTGGTAAACGACGATTTCGGCATAAAGCTGTGCCAAAGGGGTCTCCGGGTGGCTTCCCGCCAGTCGCCAGGATCTTCTGAATTACTCTCCAACCTGGGCGATGACCCGATCGTAGAGATCTTGATCCATGAAGGACCGGAGTGCCAGCAGCCGATCCAACTGCGGCCTGATCTTGGCCAGGAAACCGCGCTCCTTGCCCGCCATGAGGATACCGGCCGTCCCAATCACCCGGAGACCCAGAGACGTGGCAAGCCGTCGCGCAGGCTGTTCATCCAGAATGAGCAGCGCGGCTGCCAACTCCAAACCCAAACTGATGACCTCATGTTCTCCTGGACCAATGGAAGCGCTCACCGTGCCGGGTTGGAGCGGATGTGCCAGTTCCTGGACAAGGACCCAATCGGGCAGTTTTGCTACCGTTGGCTCCACTTCCCTGGCAACGGCAGGAGGAATGCAAATGCAGGTGTGAAGCCGGCGCAGCAGATCGAGTTGGCCAATCTGAGTAAGCGCGATTAGCGGACTCGAATTGGAAAGATTTCGTTTACCGCGGTGGTGCGCGTGGATACTCCGCAGGAAGTGGAGTACTACCGCAATGGCGGAATTCTGCCCTATGTGGTACGCCGGTTGGCGGCCCCCATACCATCCAACTGACGCCTGGCGGTTAGTGCATCACCCATCCGCCATCCACGTTGAGCGTCTGGCCGGTCATTCCGTCGCTCAACTCCGAACTCAGAAAAAGGCAGACGCGCGCGATATCCAGCGGCAGAATGCGCCGTTCGAGGCACTGCGAGGCCATCATTGCCTGGACCTGTTGCGCGGTCACCACCTTGGCCTCCGCGTCGACCTTAATCGCACCCGGGGTGATGCAGTTGACGTGGATATTGTGTTCGCCCATTTCCCGCGCCAGCGAGCGGGTCAGCCCAATCACGCCGCCCTTTGACGCCACGTAGTGCGCGAGCAATGCCATCCCGAGGTGGAACGTTACCGAGGAAATATTGACCACCTTCCCGCCGCGCCGCGCCACCATGTGGGGCAGCACCATTTGCAGCGTGTGGAACATGCTCTTCAAGTTGATCTCGTGCATTTCGTCCCACTGCGCTTCGGACATTTCGAGGAAAGCCTGGCGGGGGTAGACGCCCGCGTTATTGATCAGCACATCGATGCGGCCGAAACCGCCGATCGCGCTCTCCACCCAGGGTGCGATGTCCTGGCGACGCCGCACGTCGCCGCCGAATGCCGTCGCCTCTCCGCCCGCCGACACGATGGATTCGGCAACCCGCTGGCAACCTGCCAGATCCCGATCGAGAATGTAGGTGTGCGCGCCTTGACTGGCAAAGAGCCGGGCAACTGCCTCGCCGATTCCGGTGGCGGCGCCAGTGATCAATGCGACCCGATCCTTCAACATGGCAACATCATAACCCGCTGGCGCGCGTATCGGGGAAAAATGTGCGGGATCAAAGACCGGCGCATGGCGTGCGCCGTGCCGCCGTTCAGCGCCGGGAGAAGTGTCGGCAGGATGAGCATGGGCCTGGTCATTTCCTGGCGCCCTCGCGGTGTGCCGCGGCTTCGAGGTACGGGGCGAACTCCTTCCCCGGCGCGGCGATTTCGAATTTGATGTTCAGCGTGTCCTTGCCGGTGCTGGTGTAGGTCAGGCGGAATCGCGGACTGGACGGCGCGCCTTGCGAAACAAAAACCACGCCTCCTTCGGCGGGTTTGACGGTGTATTGAATTACGTGCTCCTCGTTATCGAAGTAAGTGGCGCGCAATGCATGGGTGGTTTCGTCGCGGTAGACGATCGTCAGATCGTCGTGCCGGGACGCGGGCCTGCCGTTGGCCGGCGGGTACTCGGCGAAGCTCTTGCGCACTAGAACCTTGCCCTGGAGATCCGGGGAAAACGAAAATGCGCCCGACCCTTGCCCCGGTTGTCCGCCGCCTTCGCCGGCCCAGTTGCCCACCAGAAACTGCGCCGGGCCCCAGTCCTGACCAAGCAGGGAACACACAAACCACCCGGCGATCGCCACGCGCTTCATGGCTACCAGGATAATCCAAACAACGACGTGGCATAAGGCTCCGCCTTGTGCATCCGCGCCGAAGCCCGGGCGGATGCAGATCCGTGCTCGAAATACCTTGGGCCAGCAACGTGCTCCCTATAAACTGCGTTCACCACGCAATCGAAAGAAAAGGAGTCGAATCGTGAAAATTAAAGTGCTTGTATTGATGTTGTTGGCAGCGGGAGCCGTCTTTGCTCAGGTCTCCGTCGGAATCAGAATTGGCGCGCCGCCGCCGGACCGTGTAATGAGGGCTCAGCCGCGCAGTCCCGGCGCCGGGTATGTTTGGGTAGCGGGCTACCAGTACCCTGTGGGCAACCGCTACCAGTGGCACCAAGGATACTGGACCCGTCCTGCGTACGAAGGCGCAACCTGGGTGGCACCTCACCATGATGGACAGCAGTACTTTAACGGCTACTGGAAGGGCGATCGTGGCCAAGTCAACCACGACCATAAATGGGACAAATCGAAGGACAAAAACCGGGACTACAATCGCGACCACAAGTAGCTGATGGCACTTCGATGAAGACGGGACCGGCCAGGTCCAGGATCACAGCTTGAAACGCTGCCTGCCGGAATAGGAACCTGTTCCGGCACGATCCCTTGAGCAGGTGCCCTTACACCCAGAAGATCTTTCGGGATCGGCCGGAGACTGCTCACACAGCGAGAGTAGAGATCACTTCCAGACCTTCCACGGCGCTTGGCCTTTTGCCCACAACTCGTTCAAATATTGATACTCCCGGTAGGTATCCATGGCGAAAAAGAAGCCATCATGCCGGTAGGCCATCAGTTCGCCGTCCGCCGCCAGGCGTTCGAGGGGCCCGCGTTCCAGCACGCAGTCGTCGCCTTCACCTTCCAGATATTTCAGAACTCCGCGGTCGAATACAAAAAAGCCGGCGTTTACCCATCCATCCGATTGCGGTTTCTCCGCAAAATGCGCCACGCGGCCACCGGATTCAATGTCCACTACTCCGAAACGCGATACCGGGCGTACGGTGGTGAGGGTCGCCAGTTTGCCGTGGGCACGGTGAAACTCGAGGAGGGCGGAAATGTCGACATTCGCCAACCCGTCGCCATACGTCAGCATGAAAGTATCGGAGTCCAGGTAGCGTGCAACTCTCTTCAGCCGGCCTCCGGTCATCGTCTCCTGCCCCGTCTCGGCGAGACAAACCTGGAAGTCCTGCTCGGCGTGCTCATCGTGAAAACGAATCGCATCTTGCCGTCCGAGGCAGATCGTGAAATCGTTGTTCATCGCCTCATAATTGAGGAAGTACTCCTTGATCATGTGGCCCCGGTACCCCAGGCAAAGCACGAAGTCGCGGAGACCGTAATGAGAGAACAATTTCATGATGTGCCATAGGATCGGCCGAGTTCCCACGGATACGAGCGGTTTCGGCCTGAACTCGGTTTCTTCACGGAGCCTCGTGCCTTGGCCACCACACAATATGACGACTTTCACTGTATTTCCACTATCCTTAACGTTTATTTCCAGCTCTTGTTTTGATCTTAGCTCAAATGCCGTCAACTGCGATGGGCGACCCAAGCTGACGGCCCATTGCCAGGAGAGGACACGTGGCTGGACTCGAAATTGATGCGCTCCCTCTCTATGACCAACGGACGGTTGAGGACCTGAGGCACTACGCAAGAATAACTTCGCAGTTGCTGCCGTGGCGCACGCACTCCTGCGTGCCGCGTCGAGTCTCACTCGACGCTGGAGCGCCCCGGGGCCAGCGGGCGTCGGCAACAGTGCCGACGCTGCACGCCGGAGTGCGTGCGCCACATCTGCCAGTCAGCCAATGTGAGGTTATTCCTGCGTTGGCCCTAAGTTGAGCCGTAAGGGCAGGCGCGAGTTCATTTATGCCACGCCACCCGCCAAATCCATGGTGTCGCTGCCGGCGCCGGCGTTGGGCAGGCGGATGAGGAAGCGGGTTCCCTTGCCCGGGGTGCTCTCGACTTCGATCTTGCCGTTGTGGGCCTTGACGATCCAGGCGACGAAACTGAGGCCGAGTCCGAGGCCCTGTTCGGGAGTGGGCGCCGTGCCCTGGCCGGGGACGCGGTAGAAGCGGTCGAAGATATGCGGCAAGTGCTCGGTAGGAATGCCGCGGCCGTTATCCTCCACCGCGAGTTCGACGAAGCTGGGGTGCACCTGAAGGGACATCTTCACGGCGCCGCCTTCGGGAGTGAACTTGAGCGCGTTGGAAAGCAGGTTGGTGATCATGCGCTCAATCTGCACGCGATCGGCTTCGGCGGAACACTCGGCCGGCAGTTCGGCGGTCAGGCGCACGCCGGCGGCTTCGGCGGGGATCTGGAACTGCTCCACCAGGTCATCCACTACTTCGCACAGGTTGAGGCGCGATTTCTGAAGCACGATCTGACCACTCTCGGCCTGGGAAAGCAGGAGTAGAGCGCGCACGATCTGGCTCAGGCGGTCGATATCGGTGAGCGCGTTGAACATGGCTTCGCGATACTGATCCGTGGTCTGGGCGGTGAAGAGCGCGACTTCGAGCTGTCCGCGGATGGCGGTGATGGGGGTGCGCAGCTCGTGGGAGACATCGGCGGAGAACTGGCGCATCTGCTGGAAGCTGGCTTCCAGGCGCTCGATCATGCGGTTGAAGGTGAGGATGAGGGTATCCAGTTCGTCGCCCGCGCCGCGCGTGGGAATGCGCATGCTGAGGTTGGAGCCGGAGATGCGCTGCGCGGCCTGCGCCACGGCGAGCACCGGCGTGAGCGCGCGGCCCGCCATGTAATAGCCCAGCAGCGAGCCGAGGATGAGCGCGCCGGGAATCACGGCGGCGAAGACCCACGTATAGTCGCGCAGCGTCTTGACGTTATCCGCATAGGATGCGCCGACAGCGACGTAGTAGGGTGCCCCGTGGCGTTCGGAATAGACGATTCCGCCGCGAATTCTGACAGGCTCGCCGTCGGAAGTCTTGCGCTCTTCCCAGAAGATTTTAGGCTTGGGGGAAGCCGTCGCCTCCATCACCTTCTTGCGGATGTCGGCGGGCTTATCGACTCCGACGTCGTCATAGGTGGTGGAGACGGCGGGTTTGCCAGTAACGGAATCGGGGATGGGGTTGCCATACTGATCGGCGACCATGTAGATCTTGCGGGTGTCGAGAACGATGGTGGTCTCGTCGGGATCTTTGTCGTCGTAGTACCAGGCCGAGCAAATCTTGTTGCCAAACTCCAGGACGGGTTCGATGCGCATGTAGCCCTTCATGGCGGCCCAGTCGGCGTTGAGTTCTTCCTGAAGCTGGTCGTCCAACTTGGTGGCGAGGCGCGCACGAAAGGCCAGGGCGACGCCGGTGAGGAGCACCGTGAACAGTACCGCGTAGCTGATGGTAAGGCGGAAGCGAAGGCCGCGAAAGAGGCGGCGGAAATCGCGCTTGCGGCTCACATCACACCTGCGGAGCGGCGGCCGGGCCGGCGGGCTTTTCGGCCGCCTTTTCGGGGGCTTCGATCATGTAGCCGATGCCGCGCACGGTCTGGATCAGCTTCTGCGGGTAGCGGTCGTCGATCTTGCTGCGCAGGTGGCGGATGTAGACATCGACGATGTTGGTGAGCCCGTCGTAGTCCATATCCCAGACGTGCTCGACGATCATGGTGCGGCTCAGCGGGCGGCCCTTGTTGCGCATCATGTATTCGAGGATGCCGAATTCCTTGGGGGCGAGCTCGATGGTTTCGGCGCCGCGGACCACCTTGCGGCGGATGCAGTCGAGGGTAAGTTCGGCCACCTGGAGGCGTTCGGGGGTGGGCTGGCCGCGCCGCAGGAGGGCGCGGACGCGCGCCAGGAGTTCGACAAAGGCGAAGGGCTTGACCAGGTAATCGTCGGCGCCTTGTTCCAGCCCTTTGACCCGATCGTCGAGCGCGCCGCGGGCGCTCAGAATGAGCACCGGGGGACCGACTTTGCGGTTGCGGATTTTTTCCAGAACCTGAAGGCCGTCCATATCGGGCAGCATGCGGTCCAGAATCACCAGATCGTAATCGGTGGCGTGGATACACTCCAGTGCCGCGCCGCCGGTGAGTGCCGCATCCACCGCGTATCCGGCGCCTTCCAGGCCCCGGCAGAGGAAGTCGGCGATGCGCTTTTCGTCCTCGACGACTAGAAGTCTCATGTGATTACAGCTTAACGCAAGTAGGACGGACGATCGCCTTTTGTCGTCTGTCACCCGGCAGCCAGTGAGGGAGCGGTTGCGGGTGAAGGGCATCGAGGCATGACAGACCACGAAAGGCGATGGTCTGTCCCACCCGCTACTTGACGCGTTTGAGGACCATGGGGGAGCCGAAATCCTCGCCGCCCTCGATCTTGGTGGTCAGGGTAATTTCGTCGCCTTTGACGATGCCCTGGCTGATGAACTTGGCGGGATTGCCGCCCATATCCACCTGGACGAAGAAGGAGACCTTATCGGCTACGACCTTGCCATCGCTCAGCGGCAACGGCTGGCCTTGCGGACCGGTCACCGTGCCGGTGAGCTTTTCACCATCCTGTTTGAAGGCATAAGTGAGGGTAAACGGGTTATCACCCATTTGCATGGTTCCCGACCAGTTGCCGGAAATATCGGCGGCCAGAGCGGCCCCGGCAAAAATGGCGCAAAGTACAGCAGTGGCGAAAAGAATTCGTCGAGTCATGCCTGCAATTCTACCGTGATTGCAGCTTCACGCAACCGGTCAGGCGGTACCCTGCCCGACCCATGGCAGGCGAAACCGCCTGCCCCACCCTACTTGACGCGTTTGAGGACGGTGGGGCCGAAATCCGGGCCGCCCTCGGCCTTGATATTCAAGGTGATTTCGTCGCCTTTGATCACGCCTTCGCTGATGAACTTGGTGGGAGTGCCGTTCATATCCGCCTGGACGAAGAAGGAGACTTTATCGCCTGACACCTTGCCATCGTTCAGCGGCAACGGCGGGTTTTGGGAACTGGTCACGGTGCCAGTCAGCTTTTCCCCATCCTGTTTAAAGGCAAACGTGAGGGGAACCGGGTCATTACCCGCTTGCATGGTTCCGGACCAGTTGCCCGAAATATCGGCGGCCAGCGCCGCCCCGGCAAAAATGGCGCAAAGTACGGCAGTGGCGAAAAGAACTCGTCGAGTCATGCATGCAATTCTACCGCCCGGGACTCGGTTACGCTAGTCTGGAGTCACAGGTATGAAAAGGGACGACGACGTGAGTTGGGGCCGGCTCGGCTGGATCGAGAGGTTATTTCTCGTCCTGATGGCGATCTGGGCGCTGCTTTTCTTCACGGGTATGGCGCAGAGATACCAGACGCTGGCCGCGGTGGCCGCGATCTTCATGGGAGTGCTCGCGATCGTCAAGATCGGCCGGATGGCGATGCGCAACCTGATCTGGAGGCTGCGCAACCGCCTCATCGTCGCGTACCTGTTCATCGCGGTGGTGCCGATCGTGCTGATCCTGGCGCTCATGCTGGTCACCTCGTGGGCCCTCGTGGGGCAAATGGCGGTGTACATGGTGAACCGGGAACTGGATAACCGGATGCGCACACTCGACTGGCCGGCCGAGACGTTGACGCGCGCGCCAGCGCGGGATCCGCAGACAGCGCTGACGCGGTCGCTGCCCATGCTGCGGCGTGGGTTTTCGAAATTCGAAATGCTGGCCACCGGCGAACAGCAGTTTCGTTACCCGCCGGACTCCAAGCTGTCGGCGCCGCCCGAGCCATGGAAGAACGCGAGCGGCCTGATCACGAGGAAAGACGGCGATACCGAGCGTCTGTTCGCGTGGGCGCACTCCGAGCAGGGCGGCAACGAGGTGACGATTCTGGCGCCGATCACGGCCGAACTACTGAGCGGCCTGGTGCCCGGGATCGGGGACATCACGTTTCCCGGGTATACCCAGCGATCGGCGAAGTCGCACGTGCCGGCGGCGGCGAATGGGCTGGATTTCGGCGTGAGTTTTCTGTATCCGATGTTCGTGCCGTCCTGGGAGAATCCGACGGCGCCGCCGCGGCAACTGTACTTCATGGTGGATACACGCTACTCGGCGGTGCTGGGAATCGTGTTCGGCCAGAAGGCGGATTGGAGCGAACTGGCAATGACGGCGCTGGTGGCGCTGGTGGGCGTATTCCTGATCGTGGAAATGGCGTCGCTGTGGGCCGGGATCAAGCTGACGCGCACGATTACGGGCGCGGTACACGAGTTGTATGAAGGTACGCAGCACGTGCGCGAAGGCGACTTCAACTATCGCATCCCGGTGAAGGGCACCGATCAGATTGCCGAACTGGGCGGTTCGTTCAACACCATGACGGAGAACCTGGGGCGCCTGATCGTGGTAGCCAAGGAGAAGGAACGCCTGGAATCGGAGCTGGCGATCGCCCGCGACGTGCAGAATCAACTCTTCCCCAAGGACGTGCCGTTTACCAAATCCCTGGAATTGAAGGGCGTGTGTACCCCGGCCCGCATGGTATCGGGCGATTACTACGATTTCATGGCGCTGCCCAACGACGGCCTGGCATTCGCCATCGGCGACGTGGCCGGCAAGGGGATTTCGGCGGCGCTATTGATGGCCACCATTCAATCCACCATGCGGACGCAGTTGAGTACCGCCAACGGCAGCCCGCTGCAACACCTCTCGGCGGCGAAGATGGTGGCCACGCTGAATCGCCAGCTCTACGCCACCACGTCTCCGGAGAAATACGCGACCTTTTATTTCGCGCTCTACGACGAAGCCCTGCACACGCTCACCTACACCAACGCGGGACACCTGGCGCCCATGCTGCTGCACGGCAACAACCTCGAAATGCTGGATTCCACGGGCACCGTCGTGGGCGCGTTCCCGGTGGCAGTCTACGAAGAGAAGACCGTGACCCTGGAGCAGGGCGACGTACTGCTGGCATACACCGACGGCATCGTGGAACCGGAGAACGTGTACGGCGAAATGTTCGGCGAAGATCGCTTGAAAGATCTGCTGGTCAAGTATGCCAGGGCGGATTCCGCCGAACTGATCGCGCGCACCATGGAGGCGGTGGTGCACTGGACCGGCGAGGGCGAATTGCAGGACGATATGACCATGGTGGTGGCGCGGCGCTTATGAAAATCCTGACCGCGGCGGAAATGCGGGATGTGGACCGCCGGACCATCGAGGCCGGCATCCCGGGCATCGTCCTGATGGAGAATGCCGGGCACCGCGTGGTGGAGTTTCTGGCCGAACGTTTCGCCCCGCTCGCCGGGCAACGCATCGTGGTGCTCTGCGGGAAGGGCAACAACGGCGGCGATGGCCTGGTGATCGCGCGCCAGTTGCACACGCGCTTTGCGCTCGATTCGCTGCACGTGGTGCTGCTGGCGGAACCCGCGGAGCTGAAGGGCGATGCGGCGGCGAATTTTGCGTGTCTGCTGGCCGCCGGGGGCACGGTGGAGCGCGAAATTCCGGCGGAGGCGCACGCCGCCACGCTGGTCGTGGACGCGCTCTTGGGCACGGGCGTGAGTGGAGCGGCCACGGGGCGCATGTTGCAGGGCATCCGCGAAATCAACCACGGTTTTCCGCTGGCCGCCGTCGTGGCGGTGGACCTGCCGTCCGGCATGCCAACCGATTCCGGCGAGCCGGCCGGCGAATTCGCGCGCGCCGATTACACCGTGACGTTCACCGCGCCCAAGGTGGCGCACGCCATGCCGCCGAACTGCGACCACATCGGGGAACTGATGGTGGGCGCAATCGGCAGCCCGCCCGAGTTGTATGCGGACGCATGGCTCGCACTGTTGGAGCCGGCGATGTTCCGCGAACTGCTGGCGCCGCGCGCGAGAGCGGGGCACAAGGGCGCCTACGGTCACGTGTTGGTGGTAGCGGGGTCGCGCGGCAAGACCGGCGCGGCGGCCATGACCGGGCTGGCCGCGTTGCGCGCGGGCGCGGGGTTGGTGACGGTGGCGTCGGCCGTAAGCACAATCGCAGAGATCGCGTCGCATGCGCCCGAGTTGATGACGGAGCCGCTGGCGGAGACGCCGGAGGGCTCGATAGCGCCTGACGCAGAACTGGAGCGTATCACGGAAGGGAAGACGGTGGTCGCCATTGGTCCTGGCCTGGGCCGCGCGCCGCAAATCGCGGCGATGGTGCATGCGCTGTCCCACGCTTTCGAAGGACCGATGGTATTGGACGCCGATGCGCTGGTGGGGCAGGTCAACGGTGCTCCCTCCCGCATACGCATCCTCACCCCGCACCCCGGCGAAATGGCGCGTTTGACGGGCAAAACCACCGCCGAAGTTCAGGCGGATCGCATCGGCGCGGCGCGTACTTATGCCACGGAACATGGCGTCACCCTGGTGCTCAAAGGACAGCGCACCGTGATCGCGTTCCCCGACGGCCGGGTGTGGATCAACCCGACCGGCACGCCCGCCATGGGGAAGGGCGGCTCTGGCGATATCCTCACCGGGATGATCGCGGGATTGGTGGCGCAGTTCCCGGAGCGCGCCGGCCAGGCGGTGGCGGCGGCGGTTTACCTGCACGGTCTCGCCGGACAACTCGGCGCCCAGGCACTCGGCGAGAAGTGCCTGATGGCCACCGATCTTTTGCAATATCTCCCGGACGCGATGGAGGAGTGTGCCCAAGTACCACACCGCGTCTGAAGAGGAGACCATGGCACTCGGCGAACGGCTGGCGGGCGAGTTGCCGCGCTCTGGCGTGGTGCTGCTGATCGGTAATCTGGGGGCGGGCAAGACCACGCTCGCCAAGGGAATCGTGCGCGGCCGCGGCGCGGCGGAGCGCGACGATGTCTCCAGCCCCACGTTCACGCTGATCCACGAATACGGGCCATTCGGCAACGTGTACCACATCGATCTCTACCGCCTGGACGAAGCGCGCCAGGTGGAGACGCTCGGCCTCGAGGAGATCTTCGACCGCGACGCGCTGGTGCTGATCGAGTGGGGCGAGCGCTTTCCCCAACTGTTGCCGGCCGAGCGCACCGAGATTTTCATCCGGACTACGGGAAACGACGAAAGGGAAATCGAAGTCAGAGCAGTCACATGAGCAGTCACCTGAGCAGTCACATTAGTAAACAGCCCTGGGCCTTGATTCTGGGCGCCAGCAGCGGATTCGGCGAGGCCACCGCGGTGGAACTGGCGCGCGCCGGCATGAACATTTTCGGCGTGCATATGGACCGGCGCGACAAACTCGCGCACGTCGCCGAAGTGCAGGCGCGGATTCGCGCGGCAGGCCGCGAGTGCGAGTTTTTCAATTTCAACGCCGCCGATGAAGATAAGCGCAAGGGCTGCGTGGAGCAGATCCGGCAGCGCCTGACGGACGCGCAGGGCTGGCTGCGCGTATTGATGCATTCGCTGGCGTGGGGCGCGCTCAAGCCGCTGGCGGGCGCGGAGATTGTCGCCAGCAAGAAGCAAATCGAATCCACCGCCGACATCATGGGCCACTCGCTGGTCTATTGGGTGCAGCAGTGCCTGCTGGCCGGGCTGTTCGACAAAGGCACGCGGATCTTCGCCATGACCAGTTCCGGCAGCACGCGCGCCATCCCGGAGTACGGGCCGGTGAGCGCGGCCAAGGCCATTCTGGAGGCGCACATCCGGCAACTGGCGCTCGAACTGGCGCCGGCCGGCATCACCGCCAACGCGATCCTGGCCGGGGTCGCCGATACGCCCGCGCTGCGCCTCATCCCGGGGCATGAGAAACTGATGGAGATCGCGCGCCTGCGCAACCCCAACAAACGGCTCACGACACCGGAGGACGTGGCACGCTGCATCGCCGCCCTGTGCCATCCGGCGACCTATTGGATGACCGGCAACACGATTCACGTGGATGGCGGCGAGAACATTGTAGGATGAAACCGATGAAAGACAACGGACTGCCCTGCCTGGATCTGCTGGAAGCCACGCCCACGATTCTGCGCGGCCTGATGGCCGAACTCTCCGCCGAGGACGTGCGCTGGAAGCCCGCGCCCGGCCGGTTCTCGGTGGGCGAGGTGCTGTCGCACCTCAGCCATGCCGAGGGACACTGCTACCGCGCGCGCCTGGACCGTTTCCTGAACGAAGAGAATCCCGAGTTCGAAAGCGATGACGCGCAACACCACCTGGAGTTGTATCGCAACATGGATCCCGAGGATGCCTTCGACCATTTCGAGGAACAGCGCGAGACCAACATCGAAGCGCTGCGCGACTTGCCGCCGGGCGCTGGCGAACGCAAGGCGGTGCACCGCAAGGTGGGACCGATTACAATGGCAGAGATGCTGAACGAATGGGCGCTGCACGATCTGGGACACATCCGGCAGATCGCGGAATTGGTGCGCGCCCGCAAATACCTGGCGGGCGCGGGTCCGCTGGCCGGCTTCTACCAACTGAAACCATGACGATACGACGCCTACTCCTGGCCTTGGCCCTCGCGGGCGGCTTCGCGGGCACCCCAGCCGCTCAGACCTTCATCCAGATGTCGGACCCGCAGTTCGGCATGTTCACCAAAGATGCGGATTTCGCGCATGAGACCGCAAACCTCGAGTTCGCCATTGCCACGGCGAACCGGCTGATGCCGGCGTTCGTCGTCATCACGGGCGACCTGATCAACAAGCCCACCGACGCCGCGCAGGCGGCGGAGTATAAACGGATCACGGCTAAACTGGACCCGAAGATCAAGCTCTATAGCGTCCCCGGGAACCACGACGTGGGCAACGAGCCGACCAAGGAATCGCTGGCCCAGTACCGCGAACGCTTCGGCCCCGACTATTACAGTTTCCGCATCGGCGATGTGGCGGGAGTGGTCCTCAATTCGAATCTGGAGAAAGGTGCGGAGAAGGTTCCCGAGGAGGCGGCCAAGATGGAGGCCTGGTTCCGCAACGAATTGGAACGGGTCAAACTGGCGGGCGCCAGGCACATCATCGTGTTCCAGCACATTTCCTTGTTTCTGAAGGAACCGAATGAAAAGGACCAGTATTTCAATATTCCGCAGGTGGTCCGCGAGCGATACTTGCGGCTGCTGCACGAGTACGGGGTGCAGCAGGTTTTCGCCGGCCACTACCATCGCAACGAACTGGGACGCGACGGCGATCTGGAAATGGTGACCAGCGCGCCGGTGGGCATGCCGCTGGGCGGCGCGAAATCGGGCCTCCGCGTGGTCACCGTAAAGGACGGTACGGTGACGCACAAGTTTTACGATTTCGGCGACCTCCCGTAGGACAGACGATCGCCGTTTGTCGTCTGTCGTTTCGTCGCCTGCCAACCCGCCCCGCCACGGCATTCGACGTGCATCAACCCAACCGTATGCTGTCCCGTTGGGTAAGTTTTGCATTCTCGGCGGTTGTGCTGCACGCCGCTATCGTCGCCATCGACCCCGTGGCGGTGAACAATCCGGTGCAGGGGGATCTCGCCGATGGCGCCCACGGAGCCGGCGTGGTGCGCGCCCAGATCCTGCTCGCCCGGGCGCATTTTTCCTGCGGCGAGATCGATGGCGCCTTCGGCAGCAACTTCCAGAAAGCGTTGTCCGCATTCCAGGGCGAGCGGAAGCTCCCCGTCACCGGAGTACTCGATGCCGCCACCTGGAGCGCGATCCAAACGGATACCGCACCGGCGCTGATCGATTACACCATCACGCCA
>JADGNT010000535.1 GCA_017883345.1 Candidatus Solibacter sp.
GTTCTTCGTGAAATCGCCGGTCTTCCCGTTCAATAAGTTCCCCGGCGTGGACCCGGCGCTGGGCCCCGAGATGCGCTCGACCGGAGAAGTGATGGGCGTGAGCGCGAACTTTGGCGAGGCGTTCTCGAAGGCGCAACTGAGCGCGGGGATGCCGCTGCCCGACAAGGGCTGCGTCTTCCTCAGCGTGAACGACCACGACAAGCCCTCGGCTGTCGAGGTGGGCAAGCGGCTTGCGGAATTCGGGTTCACGCTGGTCTTCGGCGCTCGCGAGAATTTACCCACCTGTGCTCTCCAAAATTGACCCAGGCATTTTGAACTGAAGCCCGACGGTCTGGCCGCGCCATGGTGACTATGGTTGCGTCACCATGCGAAAGGCCGGGAAGAGACCGTGTTCGATCTGCCGCCAGTGGTTCCGGCCTGAGCCGCGAGTCAGGAACCGCCAACATGCCTGCGGGAAGCCGGAATGCCAGGCGTTGCGGAGGCAGAAGACGCAAGCCAGTTGGCGTCGCCGGAACCGAGGTTACGCCATCGCCTGGCGAATCGATCAACGCGCGGCGCAGCCCAGCGAACCGTTGCGAATGCCCGCGCCATTGGACCAACTACCCTGGGATCTCGCGAAAGACCAGTTCGGAGTTCAATGTGCTGATTTCATTGGGGTTATGGGAGCACTAATGATCCGGTCCGCGAAAGACCAGTTCCGGGCGTATCTCATTGATCCGACAAGGTTTCCGGGCACACTTCTCCTGCCGCCGCAAAAGACCAGTTCCGGCTTCAGCCATACTGAACCCGCAGGCCACGATGCAACTGGAATTTCACCAACTCGACCGGCGCTGGGAACATCTACGAGTCCGCCAGCCGCACCGGCAAGGGCGGTTGATGGCCTCACTGGCTGAGAGCGGCCAACAGACGCCCATCGTGGTGGTCCTCTCCCCAGACCAGCGGGATCACTACCTGGTGATCGACGGCTACAAGCGCATCGCGGCGCTCCAACAACTGGGCCGGGACACAGTCGAAGCCACGGTCTGGGCGATGAGCGAAGCCGAAGCTCTGCTGCTGGACCGGTCGTTGCGCTTCAGTCCACAGGAAAGCGCGCTCGAACAAGGCTGGCTGTTGTCGGAGATGGAGCGGCGCTTTGGCTACTCGCTGGAGGAGCTGGCGCGGCGCTTCGACCGCAGCGTGAGTTGGGTGTCGCGGCGGTTGGCGCTGGTCGAGCTGCTGCCGGAAGCGATCCAGCAGCAAGTACGCGAAGGAGCGCTGCGCGCCGAACTAGCGATGAAGTATCTGGTGCCGGTGGCGCGCGTCAACCTGGAGCATTGCGAGCGGATGGCCGCCGCTTTCGTCCAGCACCGTTGCGACACACGGCAAGCCGGGCAACTCTATGCCGCCTGGCGCGAAGGCTCGCGCGTGGTCCGCGAGCGCATCCTGGCCGAGCCGGAACTGTTTTTGAAAACGCAGCGGCAGCCGCCGGCCACCCGGCCGGCTGCCGCCGGACTCGATCGCGAACTGGAGATGGCGGTTGCCATCCTGCATCGAGCTAGCCGGCGGCTCGCCGAAGCTCTGCCGGAGATGGACCGCCGGCAACAGGAACAAGCGCAACGGCAGATCGAAAGCGCGCGCCGCGAACTGGACCGGATGGCGGCGCGAATCGGAAAGGAACAGGAAGCCAAACATGCTGAGCCAGGCGCAACGAACCGCGATTCTGGAACTGAGCGCGCAGGGAGTGACCAAACGCGAGATTGCACGTGTGTTGCAGCTATCGCGCCCGACCGTGCGCAAAGTTCTGCGCTCGAACTCCACCCTCGTGCCGGAAATCCAGCGGGCGGAGAAAGCCGAACCCTACCGGCAACAGATCCTCGAGCTTTTGATTTCCTGCAAGGGGAATCTCGTGCGAGTCCATGAGGAACTGACGGTGGGCGGCGCGGCGCTGTCGTATCCGGCGCTGACCGCATTCTGCCGCAGGCAAGGCATCGGGCAAACACCGATCGTGCCGGCGGGCCAGTATCACTTCGAGCCAGGCGTGGAGATGCAGCACGACACGTCTCCGCACGAAGTCGAGGTGGGCGGAAAGAAGTATAAGGCGCAGACCGCCTCGGCGGTGTTGTGCTATTCGCGCCTGCTGTTTTTCCAGATCAATCCCACGTTCCAGCGTTTCGATTGCAAGGTGTTTCTCACCGACGCCCTGCGTTACATGGGCGGCGCGGTGGAACGCGTGATGATCGACAACACGCATGTGGTGGTACTGCGGGGAACCGGACGCGAAATGATTCCCGTGCCCGAAATGGAGGCGTTCGCGGAACACTTCGGATTCCGCTTTGTGGCGCACCAGATCGGCGACGCCAACCGCTCGGCGCGCGTGGAACGCCCATTCTCCTTCATCGAAAACAACTTTCTGGCCGGCCGCGCGTTCGCCAGTTGGGACGATCTGAATCAACAGGCGCGGCAGTGGTGCGACCGCGTCAACTCGACTTACAAGAAACATATCCGCGCCGTGCCGCGCGAACTGTTCGCCATCGAGCGAATGCATCTCAAACCGCTGCCGGCGTGGATTCCCGAAGTGTATCGCCTGCATCAGCGCACGGTGGACGTCGAAGGATACATCTCGGTGCATTCCATTCGCTACTCGGTTCCGGTCTCCTGGATCGGGCGGCGCGTGGAAGTGCGCGAGACCCGGGACAAGATCGAGATCGAACTCGATGCGCGCCACCTCGTCGCGCATGTCCGCGCCTTGACGCCACAGCCACAGCGGATCACGCTGGCCGCACATCGGCCCCCGCGTGGGGAGGGCGTCAAGCGGGCCGATCCGCATCCGGAAGAGCTGGCGATCCTGCGCGCCGCGCCGGAGATCGCCGGGTACGTGACGGCGCTGAAGCAAAAAGGCCGCAAGGTGGTGGCGCTTGCCCTGCGGCAACTGTTGCGCTTGCTGAAGGAATATCCGCACGAGCCGTTCCTCGCCGCGGTGGGCGATGCCGCCCGGTATGGACTCTACGATCTCGACCGGCTGGAACGGATGATTCTGCGCCGCGTCGCGCGCGACTACTTTCTGTTGCTGGATACCGACTCCGATCCCCATGACTGAAGAACTGGAACAATTACTGAAGAATCTCAAGCTGCGGCGCATGCTGAGCGTTTATGACGAGCAGTTGCGCGCGGCCGAGAAAGCCGACGTCTCCTACTCGGAGTTCGTCGCCGGATTGTTGCGCGCACAGTGGCACGACCGGCAGGAAAGCGCTCTGGAGTGGCGCATCGGCAGGGCGAATCTGCCCGAACGCTGGTCGCTGGAAACGTTTCCCTACGCGCGCCAGCCCGGCGTCAACCGCAAGCAGATCCGCGCCTTTGCCGAACTCGACTTCGTCGCCAAGCACGAAAATCTGGTATTGGTGGGGCCGACCGGCGTGGGCAAAACCGGACTCGCTAGCGGGCTCTTGTTGAAGGCCTTGCAGAACGGCCACCGTTGCCAGTTCGTCCGCGCGCAGGATCTGTTCGACGAGATGTACGCCTCGCTGGCCGACCGGTCCACGCGCCGGTTACTGAACCGCCTGGCCCGTTTGGACGTCTTGTTGATCGACGAATTCGGATACCTGAATCTCAAGCCCGAACAATCGAACACTTTCTTCAAGCTGATGGAGGAGCGCTATCATCGCCACTCCACAATTATCACGACCAACTTGGTGTATGACGAGTGGCACAACTTTCTCGGCAACAAACCGATGGTGGACGCGCTGTTGAGCCGCGTGCGGCACTACTGCCACACCGTGATGATCGACGGTCCTTCGCTGCGCGATCCGCAAGGCTGAGGTTCATCGCATGGACCAACGCGACTATGTCCGCCGGCTTCTGGAAGCCTACCGTACGACTCCGGGCACTTCCGGCGCCGTCCGCCGCCCGGACCGTTTGCTGGCGGCCCAACTGTACCAGCGCGGCGTGCCGCTCGAGGGGGTCGAGAACGCGCTGACTCTCGCTGCCGCGCGGCGCCTGGCGCGCGCCACCGATGCGCCGCCGCTCGGCATCATCCGCTCGCTGGCGTACTTCTCGCCGGTCATCGAAGAGGTCCTGCGTCTCCAGGTGAGTCCCGAGTACTTCCGTCATCTGCGCCATCGCGTCGCAAGGTTCACGCCGACCCCGTAGCTTCGTGCCTTCTCACCGCTTTCCCGCCTGCGGCGTGGATGATGATGCTGCCCCTTTCCTCCCTCTCCACCACCTGCGCGCCTACAGCGCGGATGATGACGAGCGCCCCCGCGCTTCTCAATCCTGTTCTCAACAGGGGTCACTTTAGCCGAGCGCTACTGGGTAACTTCTCGTGAGCGCCGAAGACACCGGCCCGGGCCGCGCGCTTGCCGCAAGTAGGTGCACCTCGCATGTAGCTCGGACAGGAGCAGTAGGTCTCTGGAAAGA
>JADGNT010000536.1 GCA_017883345.1 Candidatus Solibacter sp.
GCGGACAGACGGCCGATCGCTGGTTCGATACCACGGCGTTTGTCTCGGCGGCGGCCTTCTCGCTAGGATCCGATTCGCGAACCGAGCCGGACCTGCGGACGGCCGGGTTGATGAACTTCGATTTCTCGCTGATGCGCAACCAGCCGATTCGAGATCGCGGCAACGTGCAGTTCCGCGCCGAAGCCTTTAACCTCTTCAACCGGCCGCAATTGGACGAGCCCGACAGCAGCGTAACCTCGCCCACCTTCGGCCGCATTCTGGGTGGAGGCGGGAATCGCGCTTTGCAACTGGCGATCCGGATTTCGTTCTAAGAAGACCTTGCCGGATCGAACGAGCCCGCGGGCGTGAAGCGCCTTCTACTTGGAGTTTCATGGGTCCAGCGGGCAACCCATTGAAGACACAAGCTGAACTAACCCGGAGATCGGGGTTATCTGCAGGTCCACGGGGGAGCCCTGGTTTCGTGGCAAGTGCATAATGTGCCGATCGGGGGTACGCAGGGAAGCGGGATCAAAGGGCGTTTTCCGTTTCAGGCTACGAGAACCGGGTCCGTCGCCACAACAGCGTCCCGCTCACTCCCAGGGACACGAGTGTGGCCAAGACTAAGACGATCATCCAGGGTGTGCTGACGGAGATGGGCTGGCGCGCAGCGCCGTAGGCCAGCCAGCCGAACACACCCAGCGCGGCCAACACGACCAGAGCTTCCCACCAGCTTCGTGCGGGCGCCTGCCGGGCCAGCGGGTCATCGCCTTGCAGTACCGCGGCCACGCGCACCGGGTCCAGACCGTAGCGGTCGCACTCCCGGTTCATGGCCTGCTTCCCCCAGGCCAGTTCCGACGCGGGCGCCTCGGCCATGCCGATGGCCGCGGCGCCAGAGATCATCACCAGCGATCCGGCGATCACCAGCACCTGTGCGTGCAGGCTCAATCCGGATAGTTCGCCGAAGACCAGCGCACCCCACGCCAATCCCCAAAGCTGATTGGTGTTGGAAAGAGGGATTCCGCGTCCAATACCGATATACTTGGCCGCATACTGCTGGAAGAGGTCGCCAATCACCCAACAGAAGCCGCCGAGAAACAGCCAGAACAGCGCGGGCCGGGCCGTGGCTAACTCGCGGATCAGGTTACTCACGCCTCCATGAAAGATCGCTCCCAGCACGAACGTGGTGCCTAACTCGCCGAAAGTGAAGACCGTGACGAACGAAAGCGGGTTCATGCCGCTGATATAGGCCTTGCGGTAGGGGATGTACATGGTGCCCCACAGGACGCCGGCCCCGAGCGCGGCCAGGATGCCCAGCGTAGCCTTGCCCGATGTATCGGAAGACTGGTGCGAAGTGGCATAGGCGAGCACACACGCGCCCACCACAATGGCGGCGGCTCCCCCCAGCACCTTCGCCCATCCCTTTACTCCGGAACCGCGCAGTTCATTGAACAGCAGCCAGCCCCAGAAGAGGCCCACCAGGCTGTTGGTGTTCCAGAGGGGGAAGGCGACGGAGAGCCCCACGTTGCGAATCGCGAACACGGTCAAAGTGTTGGCCACCGCCCAGAGCATTCCGGCCAACACCGCCCACACAATGAGGTGGGCTTTCTCGCGTAGATCCATCAACAGAAAGCCGGTACCCTTCAGCGCCATGGGCACGGTCCAGCGTGCCACGAATACTCCCGCCACCATGCCTAGCGAGATGACGAAGGGAGAGAACCCCATGGTCACCAGCTTGGTAGGCGCTTCGGCGGCGCCGAGCCAGGCTCCGGCGGCCAGTCCACAGGCTACGCCGAGTTTATGCAGGGAGAGGGACGATCGCCCACTTGCATCTGTCGAATTGTCGCTCACGAATTCACCTCAGAACCATCAGCAGGGATGTTCCCAGAATCAGTACGGCCACCGGCACCCAGAGATGCACGTCGGTGAGTATGGCGATCAGGGTCGATTGTTTCAAGCGGTTACCTCTTCCAGGCGCACAGGACGGTGCTCATCGTGAGACTTCCGCGCCGCCAACGCCATGACTACGGGAATCCGTCCATCGATGCCGGTCACCGCGGTCGGCCGGTTCTCGCGCACGGCTGCGACGAAAGAGCGCAACTCGCAGGTAAAGCTCTCCGTATAGCGGTCCATGAAGAAATTGAGCGGCAGGTCTTTCCGCACCATCTTACCCGTGCTGACCATGGCCTGGTTAGGATAACAGTTCTCCGTCGCGATCTTGCCTTCGCTGCCCAGAATCTCCACCCGTTGGTCATAGCCGTACGCGGCCTGACGGCAGTTGTCGATGGTGCCGATGACACCGTTTCTGAAGCGCAGCACAATCAACGCCGTATCCAGATCGCCCGCCTGGCCGATCTCCGGGTCCACCATCACGCCGCCTGATGTATAGATCTCTTCCACTTCATCGCCGATCAGGAAGCGGGCCATATCGAAGTCATGAATGGTCATGTCCATGAACATGCCGCCGGAGACGCGGATGTAGGCCAGGGGCGGGGGCGCGGGGTCGCGGCTGATAATGTGCATCAGTCGCGGAGTGCCGATCTCACCACTCACCACCGCCTGGCGCACGCGGGCGAAGTTGGCATCGAACCGCCGGTTGAAGCCGATCTGTAGTTTCACCCCGGCCTGTTCCACCGCCGCCAGGGCGCGATCGATCTGGCCGAGATTGTGCGCGATCGGCTTTTCACAGAAGATGTGCTTGCCCGCCTGCGCCGCCTGGACGATGAGATCGGCGTGGGTGTTGGTGGAGGAGCAGATCAGGACTGCCTCGATTTCCGAATTCGCCAAGACTCCCGCGCTGGATTCGGTAACCGTGGGAATTCCGCAGCGTACCGCCACCGCTTGCGCGGCCTCGCGGTTGACGTCCGCGATGGCCAGTATCCGGGCTTCTGGTATTCGGAACGCCAGCGTTTCGGCATGTACTTTCCCGATTCGCCCGGCGCCGACGATTCCGACATTTAGTTGTTTTGTGCTCAAGGGTTCCTCTTTGGAAATGACTCAATCGAAACTGGATTCAATGGATCGCAGGTATTCGCGGTTGCGCCGCGCGCTCTCTTTCGGGGTACCCATTCCGGGCAGAATGTCCTGCTCCACCAGAATGTAACCGTCGTAGGCGCGCGCCGCGAGCCGCCGCAGCAGGGCCGGGAAATCCACACAACCCTGGCCCAATTCGCAGAAGACTCCGTGGCGCAACGCGGTGAAGTAATCCCACTGCTCCGCCCTTGCCCGGCGCGCTACCTCCGGCTGACAGTCCTTGCAGTGGATGTACCAAACCCGGGCGCCATAGCGTTGGAGAGCCGAGACCACGTCGCAGTCCCCGGTTCCGGCCCCATAGCAATAGTGGCCGGTGTCGAACACCAGCCCGAGCCTCTGTGGATTGGTCAGTTCGAGCAAGGTGGCGATTTCATCCGGCGTCTCCACGAAACCTGCGCAGTGATGGTGGAAGACCGTCCGCAGTCCCGTCTCCTCAAACACGGCGCCGGCCAACTGGTTGGCGCCGTAGGCGAAAACTTTCCACTCTGCCACGCTCAATCCGGATTCCGGAGTGACCCGTCCGGCCAAACGGGTTCGTTCCGGCACCGAGCCGTTGTCGTCGGCCAGCACGAGATAGGGCGCCGGCGTTCCACCTACCGCGGCGAGCAATCGCGCGGTCTTCACCGCATTCGCGATGCCGTCTTCATGCGCCGATGGATCCTGCAGCGCCACCGGTACGAACGCTCCCAGCATTACCAGGCCACGCTTGTCGAGTTCCGCCCTCAACACAACCGGGTCAGTGGGCATGTAGCCCCAATCACCCAATTCCGTTCCGGTGTAGCCGGCTTCGGCGAGTTCGTCCAGCATGCGGTCAAACGGGATCTGCTCGCCCTTGGCCTCATCGAATTCCAGGGTGCCCCAAGAACAAGGGGCATTGCCAACCATCAGCCTTACCATATTCTTTCCTCGCGCCTCAGAGATGATGGCGTTCGTTCTTGCGCGCCGTTTCGTACCGGGCCCGCGCCTCTCGCACACTCTCCATCTCAGAGACTTCGGCGACGGCCACGTCCCACCAGGATTCGTAACCCGGCACCCCCACGGCGGGGTCGGTCTCCACCACGATGACGGTAGTGCGGTCCAGGCTCTTGGCTTTCTCCAAGGCGTCCTTCAGTTCGGCCAGCGTGGTCGCCTTCAAGGCGTGCGCGCCCAGACTGCGGGCATTGGCGACATAGTCCACCGTCAGGGTGGCGCCGTCCAACTGCCCCGATTCCTTGGAACGGAACCGATAGCTGGTGCCGAATCCATCTTGCCCCAGCGCGCGGCTCAGCCCGCCGATGCTGGCAAAGCCGTGATTGTCCACCAGCACGATGATGATCTTCACGCCCTCCTGCACCGAGGTCACGATTTCCGTCGGCATCATCAGGTAGGTGCCA
>JADGNT010000537.1 GCA_017883345.1 Candidatus Solibacter sp.
GCTTGAGGCCGTCGCGGATATCGGGAAGGGCGCGGCCGATGATCACGCTCATGGCGTAATCCAGGTACGACCGCTGCATTTCGTCTTCGATATTGACGGCGATCAAGTTCTTATTGCCGCCATCGGTGCCGCCCATTCCGGGCAAATTCGATTGCCCGTCGGGGGGTGGCGCAGGGGGACCCTGCGGTGGTTGTTCCTGGTCTGCCAAGCTCGCTCCTGATAAAGAGTTAAGTCTTATTCTAGCAAGAATTTAGTCAACAGAGAAGGGTGGATGATTTGGGACGTTTGTGGGTGTGTGGGCCGATTGTTTTGTCACCACGGGCAGGCAAAGTGCGTCTATCACAGTGAAATGCCCGATTGGCTGGTTTTTATTCTGCTTGCGGCAGGCTACTTTGCCGTGATGCGCTGGGTACTGCCGAAGTTCGGCGTGCCTACTTGAATGTCCGACTCCTGCGGGACCGGGTCGCGGTCCAAAGAAAAAGGGGCGGACAAACTACGTCCGCCCCTGTAGTGGTTGGAAGTTGAAAGTTTAGAACAAGAACCGCAGCGACATCTGTAGACGGCGCGCGTAGTTGTTCATGGTGGAAGCGCTGATCTGCCCGAAGCCGGTATCCTTCACGCTCTGCGCGGTGGTTACCGTCATGCTCGGGTTGGGGAAGTACGGGTGGTTGGCGGTGTTGAGCGCCTCGGCGCGGAACTCGATGTTCTTGCCTTCGCTGATGCGGGTCTGCTTGATCAGGGCAATGTCGAGATTGTTCTGGCGGGGTCCACGGATTCTCGAGAAGCGGAACGGCCAGGTACGAACCTGGTTGCCGAGCAACTGTTTGGCGGAATTGGTCTCGAAGTTGGCGACGTTGAACCAGTGGTCCGGAGTCCGCTGATCGAGCGGCAGCACAATGTTGGACGGATCGCCGTAGTAGATGGAGTTGCCAAACGGCAGGGCGAATCCGCTCTGGATACTCCAGATACCGGAGATTTCCCAGCCGCCCACGATGCGGTTGACCAAGCCGTTGGCGTTGTTCATCAATGCCCGGCCCTTGCCGAAGGGCAGCGACCAGACGGTAGAGATGTTGATGCGGTGCGGTGCGTCGGAATCGGAGATTTCCCGGACCGGCGCGAGGTCGGCGGCGTTCAGCAGGTTGACGGCCTGCATCCATTTCTGGAAGGTGTAGCTTCCCTGGATCGTGTATCCCTTGGAGAAGCGCTTGGAGGCCGTGAACTGGACGCTGTGGTACCACGAATAGCCGGTATTCTCGGTGCCGTTGATGGCGTTGGAGCCGAAAGCCGGGTAGGGCGATAGCAGCGTCTGCCGCGAAGTGGTGGATCCGGTGTAAATGCTCTGGCTGTTGCCCGGGACCAAGCCGGCCAGCGGGTTCGAAATACTGGCGGTCATCAGGTTATTGTAGGTGTCGTCACGCGTGGGCAGCGTGCTCAGATATTGGTACGGCAGGGTGTTCATGTTGCGGGTGATCTCGATGTGGTTGGTCTTGTTTCCCAGGTAGTTCAGCTCCATCAGGAACTGCTTGAACTGACGCTGGAAGCTGGCTTCCCAACGCATCGTGACCGGGATCATCGGATTCTGGTTGAAAAACGTGAAGCCCTGTCCGAGGTAGGTCTGCATGCCGGCGGCAGCGCCAACCGGCTCGGCCACGCCGTTGGGGAAGGGGGTGGCCAGAGTGGACTGGAGGGGCAACAAGGGCAGGCCGGCGCTGTTGGTCATAATCATGGGGGTGGCCTGGGTGAAGCCATTCTGGAAAACGTCGCCACGGCGCTCGCCCAGGAATCCGGCGAACATACCGAACCCAGTGCGCACTACGGTCTTGTTGTCGATCTGGTAGGCGATGCCCAGGCGCGGCATGAACACGTCCTTGGGGGTGTTGTAGAGGCCGCCGTTGTTGCCGTTCTGCCCTTCGAAAGTCATGCCTCCCTTGAGCACGAGCGCGCTGACGGGAAGCTGCGGGAATCCACCGGATATGGCGGGGTAGATTTTGGCATAAGCCGCCTGGGCCGCCGCCGAAATGGGCTGAATGTAGCTGGTGTCGAAACCCAAGGTGCTGCGGTTGAAGCGCTCATGCAGCGGCGTCTCGAACTCATAGCGCAGGCCTAGATTCAGAGTGAGTTTCGGAGAGACCTTCCAATCGTCCTGCACGAAGAATCCCCAGGAACCGGACTGCTCGATGTAGTCGGACTGGCGCGTGATGCTGCCCGAATCCGGCAGGCCCAGCAGCAGGGCGGCCACCGATTGCCCGACGTTGCCCGACGACGCGGCCGAGTTATCCAGGGGGCCTTTGGTCCAGGCTGACGCGAAAGTGAACTGGCCGGTCTGCTGATTGCTCTTGAACTGATCGGATTCCTGGTACACGCGGAACTCAAAACCTCCGCGGATGGCGTGCGCGCCGGCCGATTTGCTGAGGGTGGAGCTCACGGTGTGGTTATTCACGGGCCGGTTCTCGTTGGTGTGCCCGTTGCTGATGTAACCGTTGAGGTTGATGCGCGGGATGCGCACCTGGTCTGGGGGGACCTGGGCGATGTACTGCGGCGAGAAGCCGAGCGAAGCCAGGTCGTAACCGGCGGCCCCCACGGGTTGATCGCCGCCGCGGATGAACCGGTTGTAGCTGTACCGGGAGTTCAACACCATGGTGGGCGAAAGGGTGATCACGTGATCGAAGGCCGCGTTCTTCGAGTAGAAATAGAACTGGTCGCCGACAAACGCGTTGGGGAAGTACTGGTTGTAGGTGCTGTTGCGGATGTAGGAGCTGTAGCGCACGAAGAACCGCTGCCGGTCGCCGATGTTCTGATCCACTTTGAAGGTGTCGTTGTAGTACTTCGCCTTTTCCGCGGTGGTGGCGTCCTGGTAGTTGCCCAGTCCGGTGATATCGCCCTGGCTCTTTTCGGTGGTGGGATAGAAGTTGAGGATGTTGACGCCCACTTTGTCAAACCGGTTGGTCGGGATTTTGTTGCCCGGAAACGCGGTTTCGGTGTAGCGGCCAGCGGAATTGGGGCCAGTGCGGGTACCCGGATCGTAGATGGTGTACTGGGAGCCGGCGGCCAGCAGCGCGGAGAAATCACCGTTGTGCTCGGCCGGAGTCGGCACGGTATTCGTGGTGTCATCGTGACGCGGGCGTGAATCGTGAATGCCCTCGTAGCCAAACAGGAAAAAGGTCTTGTTCTTACCGTTGTATACCTTCGGGATGCGGACCGGGCCGCTGAAGGAGCCACCCCAGCGGTTGAACAGGAAGTCCGGGCGCGGCGTGCCGGCTTTGTTGAGGAAGAAGTCGTTAGCCCAGAAACTGGGGCGCTGGAAGGAGTAGTTGACGCTGCCATGGAAACTGTTGGTGCCGCTCTTGATGCTCATGTTGGTGACGCCACCCTGCGTCTGACCGAACTGCGCATCGAAGGTGTTCGTTTGAACCTTGAACTCCTGCACGATGTCGGTGGGAGGCACGTAGGACGCGGTCACCTCGAAGGCGTTGGCCGTCGCGGTGGCGGGCGCACCGTCAATGGTAATGTCGTTCAAGTTGCCCTTGGTTCCGCCCATGGAGAAGTTGACGATGTGGGTGGGTTCGAACGGGCGATCCAGCCGGACGCTGCCGTTGAAGGTCACACCGGCCGAGAGGCCGATCAGCAGGAACGGGTTGCCATAGGACAACGGCAGGTCCGAAACCCGTTTGGAGTCCACCACGGTGCCTAGGGACGCGGATTCGGTATTGAGGAGGGCCGCCTCCGTGTTCACCGTCACCGACTGTTCGGAAGCGCCGATTTCGAGCGCAACGTTGATGTCCAGACGGTCCTGAACGCGGACCTCGATGCCCGGGCGCAGGGCCTTCTTGAAGCCGGTGGCAACGACCTCGATTTGATAGATACCAGGCGACAAGGCAGCCGCCCGGTAAATGCCCTCGGCATTTGTGGTGAGATCCGATTTGGTTCCCATGGCGGAGTTGGTGACCACGACTTGGGCTCCCGGGATGACGGAGCCGCTAGGGTCGGTGACTCTGCCGGTGATGGTACCTTTTGTGTCCTGTGACCAGACGGAACCCGCGGTGAGCAGCCACAGAATGGCGATGATTGAGTAAATGCGACTGGGCATAGTATCCTCTTTCCAAAAAATGTCAAAACTTGGACGGAAACTACCGTCCGCATGTTTTTGGCTGAGTCGGTGGGCGCACAAGCTCACCTATCGACCCCAAATCACCAAAGTTGAGCTAATGGTATGCGGAAGTCCGAAATTGTGCAAAGCGAAATGGGGAAAACGCCGCTTGTTTCGCCCTGTAAAACTAGGCTTATCAGGGAAATAACGCTAACGGAACTGAAATTAGGGGATTCCGGGAGGGGCGGGTGGCTTGATCAAGCCAGGGATGGAAGGGCTGTCAATTTTACA
>JADGNT010000538.1 GCA_017883345.1 Candidatus Solibacter sp.
CCCCCCGGTCCGCAGCCGACGCCCCCGTCGGCTAGCCGCAGTGTGGATGATGCTGATTTCATTGGCGAAAAGCGGGTCCAGGGGGACCCGCGCGGACCAAGGGGTCCGCCCCACAATTTCGGCAGGATTCGCAGCTTTGGCAAAAAGTATGTGGCATTAGGCGAAAGCGCCTGCCCCACTACTGCGCCAGGGTGAGCCCGGTATCGCGATACAGCACATGTAGATGGCGCTGTTCGATGAGCGCGGCGTCGGCTGGGGTCAGGACGTAGTAATCGTAGACGCCGGTGAGCGGCTGGCGCTCGATGGGTTGCCAGTTCCCCTGGCGGTAGCGTATGCGGTAGTAATTAACGATCGGTTCCGCCGCCAGGCTGGCGCCGATCCGCACGGCGCCGTTACCGGCTTTTACGCGTAGGGTTTTGGCCAAGGTACGGGCGCCAGAGAACTGGCTCCCCGCGGCGTACATGCCGAAGGGGAATTCGCCAAGGTAGCGGGCCAGCAGCACGGCGGAAACGGAGAGGAACGCAATCTGTGCAGCCTTGTTGGGTCGCTTGAGGATCACTGCGGTAACTGATAGCACCGTAAGTGGGATCAGGTAAATCGCACCGTCTTGCGGAAAGGGCGTATGCAACCAGCGGTGCGCGGCGATCAGAAACATCAGGGTGAGCGCCAGGCTGGCGCCGGTGAGCGCGATTAGCGCCCCATCCCGCCGCCGCCAGTAGCGGGCCGATGCATAGATTCCGGCGACGGCCACCAGCGCCAACCCCACGCGCGCGATTGCGCCGATAACCTTAAGTGAAGTTCCCAGGGATACCGCAGTGATTTCATTGATGGTTTGCCGCAAGCTGGTAGCGCCGACGCCGAGTGTTTTCCACTCCGCGTGATTGAGCGGGATCGCCAGCAGGACGAAGGCCGTGAGAAAGACGATGAGCGCAAGAGAGCCAGGTTGGCAGGCGGGGTACCCTCTGGGTCCGCCTGCCCCACCACTGCTCTTGGACCACACCAGGAAGGCTACCAGTAAGGCAATGGCGGGCGCGGCGAAGGCCAACGAAGCCGCCACGCTCAAGCCCAAACACATGGCGGATAGGTTGAGCTTTGATACGCTAAACGATTCCACCGATTCGAGTAACAGCTCCAGCGCCCACATCCAACAGGCCAGGGCCATGCCATAACCGCGGGCTTCGCTCAGGGCATCGACCACCAACGGATTAAGGGTTAAGAGTCCGATCACGGCGAGGAACGGCAGGCCGTCGCCGAACCAGCGGCGCGCCATACGGAAGACCACCCACAGATAGAGCACGCCAGCGAGCAGACTGGGCAGGCGCAGGGAAAGCTCCGTGAGGTGGAACCACGCGGTTGAGATTCGGACCAGTAAAGTATTGAGCACATGGTTGTTGACATCGAAGCGGGCGAGCGCTTCGGTCCACGCCGGTGCGATGAAGCGGTCGTAGTTCCAGGCCTCGCCGGGGGTGACGGATTGCGTCATGGCGCGGTAGAGGTTGACCGCGAGCAGTGCCGCCAGGAACCAGCGCGCGGCTTTAATCGATGCGGTAGAAGTGGGTTCCATTGGCCTCGGCGAGTTGCGTGATGCCCCAGAAGGTGGGGTACTTCTTCATGTCTGCGTATACCATGTCGCCTTCGTTAACCAGCAGGAAGCGGAGGCCCAACGCCTTCATTTCCCGTGTGGCGGCGCGCCGTATGCCGGGCGCAAAATCGGTCTTGACCAACTCCGGCGTGTCCGTGAGGGGCACCCATCGCCCCGTGTCCAAAAGGACTTCCACCTGCAGGCGAGCACTCCAGGCTGGTTCGCACTCAAGCACCACCTCATCGACGCGCTCGGCGGCCGGAAACTCCACCTGAATGCGCGCGTGCGGGGCGATGGCTTCCCAGGTGGACCAGCGGGTGGCGTAGTTATTGTCGAAGGCGAGCTGCACTTCCCAGCCATTGGGCCACGCGCTGAGGCGCCACGCGGGGGAACGCGTCAGTTCCCTACCCTGGAAGCGCAGGCGCATCTCCGACACAGTCCAGAAATCGGTCCCGGAGGCGATATTCACCACGCGGACTCCGCGGGTGGTTACGGGCAGAAACTTAAAATGCTGAGCGTTCGCCGGTTTGTGGGCTTGTGGGCTCCAGAGGATGTCGTTCGCCAGGTTGCCCAGAGTGGATTCGTAGGAGACGATGATATCGCGGTCGATGTAGGCTTCGGGTCGGCCGGCGAACGAGAAAATGCGCTCGCCAGAGGGCACCGCCAGTTCGATGGGTAGCTTGAGGGCGAAGTCCCCGATGCTCTTGAGGATGAAGGGCGCCACGGGATCCAGGCGGAGGGCGACCCGCCCGGGGAAGGAGGAGATGCGCCAGTTCCACGGGTCGCAATACGTGGAGAGGACCGGCGGCCAGGAGACCAGGGCGTGGAACAGCATCACCACGGGGAGCGCCGCGGGAACCTCGGCTAATCCGATGCCCATGGCGAGGGTCGGAAACGGCGCGCTGGGAATCAGGAAACGGGTGCCGGTGTTGAGGTAGGCGGGGAGCGCAAAGACCAGGGCCGCGAGCCACAGGCGGCGGCCGGACTTAAAGCGTAACGCCAGCAGGCCGAAGGGGGCGAGCAAGAATACCGGGCCGAAGATCCCGCCGTCAAATCCTCCGCGCAGTGTGAGTTGCAGCGGAATCTCCCAGTTATGCTTCATGCCGGTATAGTGGCGGAGCGATTCTGCATAAATGCGTTCCATGCCGGCGTGGTAGTAGGGGTTGGGGAACCAGGAATTGAAGAAGGGGGCGAACGGGTTGCCGACCCAGAACCAGTTGCGCAGCGTCCACGGGGCGATCATGACGAGCGCGGGCAGGAGGAGGCAAAGCAGATTGCGGCGGTTGGGGAAATGCCGGCGAGAGAACCATACCCAGGCCAGCGCAAAGGGTAACGTCAGGAAGGCGGTGTATTTCGCGCCGTAGGCGGCTCCGGAAAGTAACCCTATCAAAATGAGCAGATTGGATGATCCAGATTCATCCCATACTTGAAGCAAGTAGAAAACTGCATAAATCATCGTTGCAACGGCCAGATCGTTGTAGGCGGAGATGCCGTCCTTGCCGATCACCGGACTGGCGAAGATAAGAATTGCCGCAAAGAGGCCCGCCTTGGCAAAGCCGAAGCGCCGTCCCCAGCAGACCATGAGCAGTGGCAGCGTGCAGAGCCAGGCGAAGTGGACCAGCGCGGCGGCGGAATGGCGACCGAAGGTGAAGGCCACCAGGAACAGCATCTCGGTTCCCTGGGAAAGGTAGGCGTACATGCTGGGGTAGTTCCAGTCGAAGCCGTGATGGCGCCACATGCGAACCACGTTCCCCAGGTGGTAGCCGGTGCCGTCGGGGCTCACTTCGGGGGCCAATGCATTAAAGAAGTAGTAGATAAAAAATGTGCTAAAGATAAGAAAGAAAGCTGCCATCCACGTCAGCGGAACGGCCGGGAGGCTCTTCCGCCTAGGGGCACCCTTCGCCTGCCAAAGGGCCAGGGCGATGACTGCCAGCCCGCCCCACTGGAATACCCCTTTGCGGGCGATGTGGAGGGTGCAGAGGATGGCGATGAGGAAACTGAGACACCCGGCGCCGGCGACGAACTCGATCAACTCCGCTTCCCAACGGTAGAGCGTGAGGCGCAAGCGGACGACCAGCAGGGCGCCGAGGGCTACCGACACCGCGACGGTGAACGCCGCGCCGAATAGTATGTTCGCCACTTCGCGCATTTAATGAATGAATCCGGCGCTGCGCAACAGGAAGGACAACTGGGCGCCATCGTCGGGGGATATCCAGCGCGGGTTGGCCTCGAAGGTCACGCGCACGAACTTGCCGGGCTCCACCAACCCATCGGGCACCGGTTTTTCCAGCCGGAAGTCGCCGGCATGATCGCAGCGTATGGCGCCGAGGGTTCGACCGTTCACCGCATAGGAGACGGTTACGGGACCGGTCACCTTATAGGTGACTTCCGGGATAGCGAACTCGGCGGTGAAAATCAGGTGGCGCACGTCGTTCGGGCGAAAGCGGAGTTCGGGGTGGGTGAAGGCCCAGCGGCGGAATCCGCGTTCGGGGCTGATGTCGTTGACGAGGTAGTCGTCGACCACCGGGTCGTCCATGTTGACGAAGGCGTGCGGGCCGTCCGGGTCGGGCCCGAGGTCGATGGAGCGTTGCGGGGGGGCGGCATACACACCGGGCTCGCGCCCGCAGGAGACGGTTAGCAGCGCGCCGATAACCAGCAGCAGTAAACGGTAGATCACGAAATGCGAGTATAACAGTCTCATACGTACTGGTAGGGGGGTATACGTGGTAGTTTCTAACTATCCATGACGGGGTTTCTCGACGATCTGCGCTACGGCCTGCGCGGGCTGACCAAGAA
>JADGNT010000539.1 GCA_017883345.1 Candidatus Solibacter sp.
CAGCCAGGTTGCCGCATGCGTTTTGGAGTCCGGTCCAGCGTCCGGCAGCTTCGGGACCGGCCAGCGTCTGGGTCAGCGAAAACAGGTTGGAGGCGTAGATGCCGAACGTCAGGCACGCTACGAACAGGCCGGCAACCGCCCACTCCACGCGGGGCAGCAGAACCGAAGGGAGGAGCACCGATGTCAGGATCAACCCCACTACGAGGAAGCCTCTGCGCACGCGCACCGGCACGCCGCCACGGGAGATCCAGCGGTCCGCCAGAACGCCTCCGGCCAACGAGGAGACCGCCATAAACAGATAGGGCAGCGCGCCCCAGAGCGCCACTCCGGTCAACGTGAAATGGCGTTCCCGTACCAGGTAGGAAGGGAGCCAGCTCAACAGGAAGTACCAGGCATAGTTCGCGCCGCAGAGTCCGCCGCACGTGCCCCAGAAGGACCTTCTCCGAAGAAGTTGCCCCCAACTGGGCCCCGCAACGTGCTTGGAGGTTCCCGCGGGCACCAGCACGCGCGGCGCCGAAATCAGCCACGGAACCAGCCAGACCAGCCCCGCGCCGCCAGTGATCAGAAAAAGCCCGCGCCAGCCGAGGCTCGACACCAGCAAGGCCCCGCACATGGTCCCAGCGGCCGGTCCCAATCTGGCGCCCAAGTCCACCAGGGAGTTGGCCAAGCCGCGGCGGTGTTCCGGAACCACGGCGGCCAGGATGCGGGAACTGGCCGGGTAGGTCACCGATTCTCCGATCCCCAGCAGCAACCGCATGGCGAGCAGGCCTCCGAAAGATCCGACGAACGCGGTACCCAAGGTGGCTGCCGACCAGAGGAGGAATCCTCCCGCGTACACCCAGCGCACCTCGGCTCGATCCACCAGCCAGCCGGCTCCAATCTGGCCAACCGCATAGGTCCAGAAGAACGCCGAGAGCAGGACGCCCACCCCCCATGGCGAAATCCCCAGTTCCGGAGCGAGTACTGGTGCGGACACCGCGAGATTCCCCCGGTCGAAGAAGCTCACCACCATGGCAATGACCAGCAGGGACACCAGGCCCCACGGAGGCCGGTCGCGGGTCTTGGGCGAGGCCGTCAAAGGTCTGCTCCGGCGGAGCCGCCCAACTCCAACGCTGCCTGGCGCTCCAGCCGGCCGATTTTCGCCACCCGGTTCCGGAACTGTTCTTCGGTGCTGAACTCCGCCGCAAGAAAAGCGAGCAGGCAGTCTTCAGCGACCTTCAGCCCGACCACCTGCGCTCCGATACAAACCACATTCACGTCATCGTGCTCGACGCCCTGGTGGGCCGAGTAGATATCGTGGCAGACCGACGCACGAATCCCGGGGATCTTGTTGGCGGCGATGCAGGCGCCTACGCCGGTGCCGCAAACCAGAATGGCGCGCGCCGCGCGCCCGCTGCGCACGCGGTCGCAGACGGTACGGGCGATGTCCGGGAAATCCACCGGAGCGGGATCGAAGGACCCGCAGTCCTCCACAGAGTGTCCCTGGTGGCGCAGGAACTCGATGAGCGCGCCCTTGAGCGGGAATCCCGCATGGTCGCAGCCGACTGCCAGACTAAGTGAAGCCATGAATACCTCCGCCCGTGTGACCCTCATGCGAACCGGCAAGGCCGTACTGGCCAGGCTTGCGTTGCCGGTTCAGTTCCCTCGGCCGCCCCGCCCTTGGGGGGGCGGGGCCGGACCCGTGTAGGTGAGGCGCAGCCCCCAGTCGATATTCGCCGGGAAGTCGGGCAGCATGATGATTCCGATCACGCTCGACCGCAGCGTGCCGTTGCCGGCGTCCTGCCAAGTCCCGTTTCGCGGGTCGAACCACTCCGCGCGGTACAGGCTGTTCAGCTTGGCCCCGCGGATCTGGCTGCGCAGACAGCCCTTCTCGAAATACGCCAGGAAGATGTTCCGGTCCGGTGTGCGTGCGCTGTAGGCCCAGCCTTCATACGAGCGCACCTCGGCTGTCTTATTGGGAGATACCAGGTCGGCGTTGGGAACCAGTTCCTGGTAGCGCTTGCCTATGGAGAACGCGAAGGTGCGAAGGTGGCGCATTTGCGCCGCGGAATTCCATTGGAAAGCGTCCCACATCTTGATGGGAGCAACCGGCTCGATATCGGCTCCCCAGATTCCTTCCGCTCCGTAGACGTGCCCGCCAAGCCCACCGGAAAGAAAACTGCCGTACATCGATGAGCGCACGAACTGATCGTCCTTTTCGGTGCCGCCCGTTGCCCCGAACTGGTAACCCCGGCCTCCGCCCTGCGACCGTGCGTCGACGTAGCCGGAATAATAGGGTTCGCCATTCAGCGCCGGCTTCGGATTGGGGGCCTGAAAAATTTCGGTCAGGTACCAGTAGTTGTTGTGCTCGCGCATGTTGCCGGTCTGGTGCAGCGTCACCCAGGAATCGTCGCCCCAGTTTTCCAGTGTGGAGGGGTTGGCATTGGAGGAGAGCAGCGTGCCGAAAGGCGGTGGTCCGTACTTATCCATTACCACCCGAATCGCGGCCGTAAAATCGTCGGGGGAAACCGACTGGCTGATGATGTCCAGGTGGATCGGACTGAGAACCGTGTTGTTGGCCTGATAGCGCGACCAGATGTACTGGATGAAGCGCGAGTAGGAATCCGGCCACTGGTAGAACTTCTTCCAAACCAGGCTGGCATCTCTCCGGGAGACCTCGATGAACGGCACGAAACCGTGTTCGTTCAGGTAGTCGATCTTGCGGTCCACATAGCGAAAGTACGCCGGGTTGACACGGTCCACGTCGGGAAACATGTTTTCGTACCCTGGCACCTTGCCGGGGAACACGAAGGGCCGGCCGCCTTCGTTATCCATGTTTTTGGCGCTGCCCGTGCCGAATTCGAGCCAGGCGGAGCGGAGCGTGGTCCTCTCCGGATCGTTCATCACCACGTTCCAAGGAGCCCCATCCGTCATCCAGTTCGGAAACGCCGCGATGATGTTCACCCAGTTGTAGCCCTGGGCCTTGCGGTACCGCACGTAGTCCTTGAACCCGGCCGTGGGCCCCATCGGCCGCTCCTGGTCGTCGTCATACCAGCGGAAACGGTTGGCGCCCGTGGCGTACCAGGTGTCCCCAATCACAAAAAATGGAGTTCCGTCGGCCAGTTCCAAGGCGTGTTTGTTGGCGGTCGGACGCAGAAAACCACTTCGCAGTGGGTTCTTCTGCTTCTCTTCCTCAGTCCAGGCGGTCGCGGCGAACGACCCGCTCTTGCCGGCCAAGCCAGTGTCCGGCGGATTAGAGCCACTGCGCCAGGTCCAGGTCCCCGGCGCCGTCGCCAGTACGCGTACGCGAAAGGTCCGCTCGCCATCCCAGAAGCCGTAAACCCGCTTTTTGAAGCCGGGGCCAGTAAGGTCGACCCAGACGGTGACGTCGGTGTACGGGTTCGCGAAGGTGCCCGTAGACGTAAGAACAAGTTCCTGTTTCTCCCACACGTGCACGCCGGCCGCCAACCCGGGCGAGGCAGCCAAGACAAATAATAACGAGAGCCAAGCCAAGTCGCGTACGGATTTCATGGGCACGTTCTCCTCGAGCACGGGGAAGTTGGTTTCAGCAAATCAAATATCCGATATTGAGGTCGTTGTGTCAATAATATTCTTGACACGATCTAGGATATACGATATTCTCGCGACAACTCGATGTGGCCAGAAAGTCGGCTGCGCCGTTTGGAGATCAACCCATGAAGGTTGGATTCATTGGCTTGGGCGCGATGGGCGCCCCCATGGCCGAGCGTGTCATAAAGGCTGGATTTGCGACCTTCACGACATTCCACCAACGCCGCGAACCGGCGGATTCCCTGGCTGCCATGGGCGCTACGCTGCTGGCCTCACCGGCGGAAGTCGCCCGCGCGGCCGATACCGTCATCACCATCCTTCCCGCGGATGCGGAGCTAAAAGACGCGGTCTTCGGCTCAGGCGGCCTCCTCGAAGGTTTCTCCGGCGGCAAGGTGCTCATCGATATGACCACGGCCACTGCGCTTACCTTGCAGGAGATCGCGGCCGCACTCACGCCCATGGGCGTCCGCGTCCTGGACGCACCCGTCAGCGGAGGCACCACCGCCGCCGCCAACGGCACCCTGACCATCATGGCCGGAGGAGACGCCTCGCTTCTCGAAGAATGCCGCCCCCTGCTCGAAAGCATGGGCAGCCGCATCATTCATGTTGGTACGCTCGGCCAAGGCAAAGTCGTCAAAATCGTCAACCAGATGATGGCCGCCGTGAACCTGCTGGCCATCGGCGAAGCATTCGCTTTTGGCGTCCGCTCCGGCGCGAGCCCCGATACCCTTTACAGTGTGATCAAGGAATCGTCAGGGTACTCCAAAATGATGGAGCGGTTGCCTGGTTTTCTCCTGGCCGGATCCTTTCAACCCGGGTTCAAG
>JADGNT010000540.1 GCA_017883345.1 Candidatus Solibacter sp.
CTCTTCCGTTTCACGCTCAAGCACAGCATCTTCCTGGCCAGCATGATCGGCCTGATGGTCATGTTCTACGCCTACGTGATGCCGGGCTGGGCCCCGTAGAGCGGGGTTCGGATGATCTCTTTGCGCCCTTTGCGTTCTTTGCGCGAACTATTCTTCCGTGAACGTCGAGAACTGGAGTCGTCTGCCCGGCCTCGAGGAGCCGCCGATGAACACCGATGAACACAAAATGCTTTTGTGCTTATCCGTGTTGATCCGCGTTCATCGGCGGCTGAATACTCTTCTCCAGCAGCTTCTTCACCCCATCCGCGCAAAGCACGGCGGCGTGTTTCGATGCCGCGGGCAGGCCGCCCACCGCGTCGTCGATCAGCGCCGTATCGAAGGCCGCCAACTCGCCGCGCGTCTTGCCGGCGATCCACTCCGTGAGGGCGCTTCCGGCGGCGATCGATGCCGTGCACCCGCGCACCTTGTAGCGCACTTCGGTTGCACGGCCATCGTCAAACCGCACCGAGAGGCGCAGTATATCGCCGCACGCCGGATTGGCAACCTCCACCGTAATCGCCGGCGGCCCCAGTTCGCCCACGTTGCGCGGATTCTGAAAATGCTCGATCAGGCGTGACGGATACATTCTATGCTCCAATGTTGACATGGTTCAAGTGGTGGCGGCGGTGCTCCATAGCGAAGGCAAGATCCTGGTGGGGCAGCGCATGCCGGAACAATCGCATCCGCTGAAGTGGGAGTTCCCCGGCGGCAAGGTGGAGCCTGGCGAGAGCCCCGAACAGGCGCTGGCGCGCGAGTTGGAGGAGGAGTTGGGTATCTCTGGCGCAGCCGGCGAGGTGATCACCCGCTATCACTTCACCTATCCCGGGAAAGACCCGATCGAGCTGATCTTCTTCCGCGTCCGTCACTTCTCCGGCGAGCCGCAAAACCTGATCTTTCACGACCTACGCTGGCAGCCCAAGTTCCAGCTCGCCACCCTGGATTTCGTGGAAGGCGACCGGGAATTCATCCACGGCATCTATACTAGTGCCTATGGCAACCACGATTAAGCGAGTCGATCCCGCGGAGAACGAATTCCTCGCCAGCCTCGAAAGCAAGGCCAAACAGCCTAATCCCTTCCTCCGCGCGATGGCGAACCGCCCCGAGGCGTTGAAGAACTTCGTGCCGTTCTACGCCGCGCTCGTGGGTCCCGGTTCGGTGGATCGCCGCACCAAGGTGATGGTATACCTGGCCACATCCTACGCCAACCAGTGCGCCTTCTGTATCGCCGCCAACCTCCCCGGCGGGCGCAAAGCGGGACTCACCGAAGACGAACTGCGTCAGCTAGAGAACTGGCGGGACGAGGGCTTCAGCCCGGCCGAGCGCGCCGCCATCCGCTATGCCCGCGAATTGACCCGCACCGCCCGCGCGCAAACGGCGCGCGAGGAGATGTTCCAGCATTTTACCCACGAACAGATGGTGGAGATCACGCTCGTGATCGCTATGGCGAACTTCACCAATCGCTTCAACAACGGCCTCGGGATTCTGCCCGAGGCCTAGCGCGATGGCTCTACTCAGCGGCATCCATCCCATCGCCGAAGCCTTGCGCGCCGCCAAGTCGATCGAGCGCATCGTGATCGCGCAGGGCGCGGGCGGCCCACGCTTGCAGGAGATCATCGATCTGGCGCGCCGCGCCGGCGTGCCGGTGCGCTTCGAGCCGCGTTCCGCGCTGGACCGATTGGCCAGCTCGCCGGCGCACCAGGGCGTGATCGCCCTCGGCGCGGCGCGCAAGTACGCCGACCTCGAGAGCGTCGCGTCGAGCGAGATGCTGGTGGTGCTCGACGGCGTGGAAGATCCGCACAATCTGGGCGCCGTCATCCGCACCGCCCACGCGGCCGGCGCCGGCGCCATCATCATTCCGGAGCGCCGCGCGGCGGGCATCACCGACGTGGTGGCCAAGGCGGCGGCCGGCGCGCTGGAGCATCTGCCGGTGGTGCGCGTCACCAATATCAATCGCACGCTGGAAGACCTCAAGCAGCGCGGCATGTGGATCTACGGCCTGGATGAGCGCGGCGCCCAAGCCTACGACCAGATCGACTACGCGGCGAAAAGCGTCCTCGTGCTGGGCGGCGAAGGCGGCGGACTGCACGAGCAGGTGCGCAAGAACTGCGACGTGCTGGTGCGCATTCCCCTGGCGGGCAAAATTTCGTCGCTCAACGTATCGGTGGCCGCCGGCGTCGTGCTGTTCGAATGGAAGCGCCGCCGTCAGTAATGGCCGTTAAGTGGGACAGACGATCGCCTTTGGTCGTCTGTCATCCACTATCCGATCGAGTTCCCTTCGCAGCTCGGGCGCCTTCCCTACTCCCGCTTCCCCCCACACGATTTCCGGATCGCTAGCCGGCAGTCCAGCAGCACGTCGCGCGCCGCCATCTTCGGCCGCTCCAGCCGCTCCAGCATCACACGCAGCGCCGCTTCCCCGATTTCGCGGCACGGCTGATGCACCGTAGTCAGCGGCACCGGCAGCAGCGACGCGTAATTCACATCGTCGATGCCCACGATCCTCACATCCCGCGGAATCCGCACTCCCTGCCCCAACAGCGTCTGCATCCAGCGCCCCGCCACGCGGTCGTTGGCGCACACGAAGGCATCGCACGCCCGCGCCTCCGCATGCCACTCCATCGCCTGATTCGCCCGCATCGTGAACACGTGGCCGCCGCCTCCGAAATCCGCCAACGCATCCTGATAGCCGCGCACGCGAGCCTTCACCGTGGACGCCTGGCCCTCCAGGCGGACGAAGCCCACTCGCCGCGCGCCCAACCGCAACAGGTGCTCCGCCGCCAGATAGCCCGCGCGATGGTTGTCGATGCCCACCAGATCGCACTCCCGCCGCACGCCCGATTCCTCCGGCCGGCGGTCCAGCAGCACCACCGCGATCCCCGCCCCGTGCAGCAGCTTCATGACGCGCGCGTTGACCTCAGTGCTCGCCGCGCTGAATTCCAGCGGCGCAAAGAACACCCCCGCGACAGAGTGCGCGATCGAGTAGCGCGCCAGCTCCAGCGCCTGCTCTTCCCGGCTCTCCACCCCCTGGTCCGCGTGCGCCCACACGAGGCCATGGCCCCGTGCCTCCGGCGCAGCCGCAATGCCCTGGCAGATCGGCTCGAAGATCTCCGTCTCGCCCAGATTGGGAATCACCAACCCGAACAGCAGGCCCTCTTTGGGACGCGGCCCCGCGCCGCGCACATACGTGCCCGAGCCCGCCACCCGGTCCAGCAGGCCGCGCTCTTGCAACTCGCGCACCGCCCGCCCCACCGTGATCCGCGACGCGCCGAAGCGCTCCACCAGCGCCGCTTCGCTGGGGAACTTCTGCCCCGCCGCGTAATGCCCACTGGCGATATCGCGCTCCAGGCGTTCGCGTATCTTTTGGTACATCGGTTTGGCGGAAACGGTCTGCGGCATGGCAAAGCTGTTATATCAGCTTTATGCCACCGGATGCAACCTGCTATAATCGGATCTCTGCCCCGTTGCATTCCTCAGGCTACGTCCCCGATCCAGACGATTACGTACGGAAATAAAGGAGACTCGATATGACGGACTTCAACGCACCCTCGAAACGCTTTCTGCTGGTCAGCGATTTTGATCAGACGCTCAGCTTTCACGATTCCGGTCGCGAACTGGCCCTCCTGGTGGGCATTTCCGATTTCGGCCAACGCGTCGCCGGTCTTTCCGATATCCATCTCGTGCAGCAGGGCGGCGAACTGGCCTACCTTCTTTTGCACGACCCCGAGTACCGCAAAGTTCGCAAGCAGCACCTCGTCGAAGTGGGCAAGCGCATCCGCTTGAAAGCCAACATCCCGCGCCTCGTGGAACTGCTCCACAACATCGACGGCCACGAGTTTTCCTGCTACGTGGTTTCCGCCGCCCCGGAAGAAGTCATCCAATCCGCGCTCGAAGGCGTGGTCGCGCCCGATCACATCTTCGGCACCCGCTTCCGCTACGATCCGGCTACCGGCGAGATCGCATCCATCGTCCGGCTCCCCGCCGGCTACGGAAAAGTCGCCGTGGTCGAAGAGTTGCGCGCCCATCTCGGCATCGGCCAGGACCGCATCGTCTACGTGGGTGATGGCTCTAGCGATCTCCACGTCATGCTGCACGTCAACCACATCGGCGGCCTCACCATCGCGGTCTCCGAGAATCGCTACATCCGCGAGGTGGCTCATCGCAGCATCCTCTCTGACGACGCGCTCAGCGTGCTCGTCCCCGTCCTGGAAGACGTGCTGGGATGGAACAGCGCGCGCATCCGCTCCTTCTTTGCAGCCAACGGCTTCGCCCTCCGCGAGTGGGAGAAGGTTCGCACCGACACCATCACCCTCTGCGCCACGGGCCCAGACACCGC
>JADGNT010000541.1 GCA_017883345.1 Candidatus Solibacter sp.
CAGGCCGGCCACTTCGGCCGGATGGCGCACGGTAAGCACCTCGAAGCCGGCGGCGCGTCCGCTGGCGATTCCGGCGACGGAATCCTCCAGCACCAGGGCAGTTTCGACGCCGAGCCGGGTAGCGGCCAGCAGGTATGGGTCCGGGGCCGGCTTGTGGCGGGCCACGTCTCCGCCTCCAACGACCGTGTCGAAGTGCTCCCGGATGCCGCCGGCCACCAGCAGCGGCTCGATCTCGCTGGACGAACTGGAGCTGACGACGGCCAGTTTGAATTGGCGATGGAGGCCGGGGAGCATTCCGGCGAGGGAGGTTTCGAACGGCGGCGCCGTCATGCGCGCCTGAAACAACTGTTTCTTGGCCGGGTAGAGCGCCCAGAGGCTGTCCCAGTCACGCGGCGGATGGGCCTGCAGGGCCATGGTGCGCAGCATGTCGCGGTCGTCGATCCCGATGCAGCGATCGCGGTAATACTCCCAGGTGAGAGTCAGCCCGGCGGGGGCCAGAACTTCGGCCCAACAGGCCCAGTGGACCGGCTCGGTATCCAGCAGGACACCGTCGAAATCGAAGAAAATGGCTTGCAGGGCGCACATGGTAGGGGAAATCCGATCGTAGCATGTGGTATCAAAGGAATTGACAACCATGCCAACCGAAGAAGAGATGAAAGCGGAAATTGAGCGCTTGCGCGCCGAAAACGAAAACTTGAAGAAGCCCGCCCGGGGACAGCTCGCGTTGAAAGTGAGTGAAAAGGGCGCGCTTTCGGTCTACGGAATGGGGCGCTTTCCCGTGACCCTGTATCGCGAACAGTGGGAGAAACTGCTGGCGATGTCGGACCAGATCAAAGAGTTTATCCAAGCTAACGACCAGACCCTGAAAAAGAAAGAATAGGGGGGCCAAAGGGGCGGCCTATATCACGGGCGCATGGAACAGGTCTTCGACGCCGATGAAGTGCGGGGAGTGCTGCACACGCCGGAGCACGCGACCGGCGATGCGCTGGCGCTGACGCACGGAGCGGGTTCGAATGCCAACGCTCCGCTGCTGGTGAGTCTTTCCCGGGCCTTTTGCGAAGCCGGTCTGATGGTGCTGCGCTACGACCTGCCGTTTCGCGTGGCGCGGGCCAGCGGACCGCCGGGCCCGGAGGGCACCCCGGCGGGGGCGGAGCGCGATCGCGAGGGCATCGCGCGGGCGGTGGCGGCGTTGCGGGAACGGGTGAAGTGGCGCGTGTTCGCGGGCGGGCATTCCTACGGCGGCAGGCAAACCGCTATGATCGCGGCCGAGCGTCCCAGGCTGGCCGACGCGTTACTGCTGCTGGCCTATCCGCTGCATCCGCCGAGAAAGCCGGATCGGCCACGCACCGCGTTTTTCCCGGAGTGGCGCACTCCCGCGCTGTTCGTGCACGGCACGCGCGACCCCTTCGGCACCGTGGAGGAGTTGCGCGGCGCGATGGAGCGGATCCCCGCGCTGGTGGATTTGCTGGTGGTGGAGGGCGCGGGCCACGACCTGAAAGCCAAACCGGGGACAGACAGGGCTGCCAGCGAATTTCCGGCAAAAAGCGCCGGAAATTCATGTCAGTCTTGTCTGTCCCCGGGGGAGATCATGGAGATCATGGACCGCATGCTATTCTGAAAAATAATCCCCAAGGGGCATCTCTATGCGCGAATACCGCTATACGACTCCCCACGGGATCCAGGTCACCCGTTCTGCTTCGAAGACCAACTTCCGGAAGGGCTTGCACCACGTTCTTCGCGACCTGGACCAGCACCGTGGAATCTACCTATCGTCGGGATACGAGTATCCCGGGAGATACTCGCGCTGGGACATCGCGTCGACGTGTCCGCCGCTAGAGATCGTCTCGTACGACCGGCGGGTGGAATTCCGCCCTCTCAACGCGCGCGGGGTGGAGACGCTGCGCATGTTTCACGGCCTGCTGGCCGGTCATCCGCACTGGGAGGATTTCGGGTTTGAAGGCGAGATGCTGGCCGGCCGGCTGAAGCCTCTCCCCACCCTGTTCCCCGAGGAAGAACGCAGCAAACAGCCATCGGTATTTTCGATTTTGCGGGCATTGACGGAGGAGTTCCGCGGCGAAGAGGATTCGCGGCTGGGGCTGGTGGGCGCTTTCGGCTATGACCTGTTGTTCCAGTTCGAGCCCATCGAGAAGAAGTTGCCGCGCGCCGGCCACAAAGACCTGCACCTGTTTCTTTGCGACGACATCTGGTACATGGACCGCAAGAAGGAGCAGGTGGAGCGCTACCAGTACGAGTTCGAGCTCGCGGGCGCGAGCACGCGCGGCCTGGCGCGCGATGGCGAAGCGATCGCGCCGCCCGCGCCGCGGGAGAGCGGTCCGATTTCGAGCGACCATACGCCGGAAGAGTATATGGCGAACGTGGAGACGGTGCGGGAAGGCATGCGCCGCGGCGATTACTACGAGGTGGTGCTGCGCCAGACTTTCCGCACGCCGTTCTCCGGCAAGGCCAGCGACTTATTCCGCCGGGTGCAACTGGCCAGCCCGAGCCCGTACGAGTTCCTGCTGCAACTTGGCGACGAGCAACTGGTGGGGGCATCGCCGGAGATGTTTGTCAGAGTGGAGGGCGCGCGCATCGAGACGTGCCCCATCTCGGGCACGGCGCAGCGCACGGGGGATCCGCTGCGCGATGCCGACAACATTCGTGAACTGCTGGTCAGCGCCAAGGAAGAAAGCGAATTGACCATGTGCACGGACGTGGACCGCAACGATAAATCGCGGGTTTCGCAGCCGGGCACGGTGAAGGTGATCGGCCGGCGGCTGATCGAAAGCTACGCGGGCGTGTTCCATACGGTGGATCACGTCGAGGGATTCCTCAAGGAAGGGTTCGACGCGCTGGATGCGTTCCTCAGCCACATGTGGGCCGTGACCGTGATCGGGGCGCCCAAGAAGGCGGCGGCGCAAACCGTGGAGGCGCTGGAGAAAGACGCACGCGGGTGGTACGGGGGCGCGGTGGGGATGATCTCGCTGAACGGCGATATCAATACCGGAATTTTGATCCGCACCACGTATCTGCGCGACGGGATGGCGAGGTATCCGGTGGGCGCCACGCTGCTCTACGATTCGGTGCCGGCGATGGAAGAGCGCGAGACGCGGCTTAAGGCAACCGGCTTCTTTCGCACGCTGGGCGCGGAGGAAACAACGGCGGCCGAAGCGGTGAAGCGCAGCGCGACCGGGGTACCCTCTGGGTCCGGGGCGAAGTTGCTGCTGGTGGACAACGACGATTGCTTCATCCACACACTGGCCAACTATGCGCGGCAAACCGGCGCGGAAGTGGTGACGTACCGCGCGGGCTTCCCGGCGGAAGTGATGGCTCTGGTGGCGCCGGACCTGATTCTGATTTCGCCCGGTCCGGGCCGGCCGGCGGATTTCGGCGTGCCGGACGTGGTGAAGACCGCGGTGCGGCTGGGCGTGCCGGTGTTCGGCGTATGCCTGGGATTGCAGGGTATTGTGGAGGCCTTCGGAGGTGAACTTGGCGTGTTGGATTACCCGATGCACGGCAAGCCCTCGACCGTACGGAATCGCGGGGTTGGGGTGTTCGCGGGACTGCCGGCGGAGTTTCAAGTGGGCCGCTATCACTCGCTGTTCGCGCGCCGGGAGACGTTTCCGGAGTGTCTGGAAATTACGGCGGAAACCAAGGAGCTGGATGCCAGCGGAAACATAATTGCCGGCGTCATCATGGGAGTGCGGCATCGCGAACTGCCGATCGAGGCGGTCCAGTTTCATCCCGAATCGATCCTCACCGCCGAAAGCGACCACGGGCTCAAACTGATGGAGAATGCGATGCGACTGGCCAAACCCGGTGCGCGCGTGCAGGTTCCGAACGTTGAACGCTGAACCCACGGAAGTTTTCACTTTGCGCCGCTGCGCGCTGCTGGCCGCGATTCTGGTCTTGATCGCCGCGTTGCGCATCGTTTCCACTTACACCGTGCTGAGCCACACGGTGGATGAGCCAATCCACCTGGCGGCCGGGATGGAGTGGCTGGATCACGGCACGATGACGGGCGACGTCTCGCACCCGCCGATGGCGCGGGTGCTTTCGGCGATCGGGCCATGGCTGGCGGGGGCGCGTTGGACGCCGACCGGGAATACGACCACCGACGGGATGGCGATACTCGGGCGCGACGCGCACTACGATCGCATGCTGGCGCTGGCGCGGCTGGGAATTCTGCCGTTGTTTCTGCTGGCCTGCGGCATGGTGTTTCTGTGGGGCAATCGTACGGGCGGGCCGCTGGCCGGGTTGATCGCGACGTTTTTGTTCACCACGATTCCGCCGGTGCTGGCGCACGCGGGGCAGGTGACTACGGACATGGCGGCCACGGCGTTCACCGCGGCGGGGGCTTACGCTGG
>JADGNT010000542.1 GCA_017883345.1 Candidatus Solibacter sp.
ACCGCGCACGCACAAGACTGGCCCGACGCGAAGAACTCGGCATCAAGGCGCAGACGCGGGTTGAAAATGTAGAAACTCCAGATCCGAGCGAAGCTCGGATGTCTTCCTTGCCGCCCCCTGACTTGCCCCCGGATTGCCCAACGCAGTAGTCTTAACCTATGCTTCGGCAATTCCTTTGGCTCGGACTCCTTTCGACTACACCCATGCGTTCCCAAACTCCAGCACCACCCACCGCAACCCGCATCGAACACCGCGAAACGCGTCATGGGGCTACCGTCATCGATCCCTACTTCTGGTTGCGCGAGAAGGCGAATCCCCAGGTCGCGCAGTACCTGGAGGCGGAAAACGCCTACACCGAGGCCATGACCGGCAATTTGAAGCCCTTCAGCGACGCCATCTATCGGGAGATGCTGGGGCATATCAAGCAGACCGATCTCTCCGTCCCCACCCGCCGCGGCGAGTACTTCTACTACTCGCGGACCGAAGAAGGCAAGCAATACCCCATACAATGCCGCCGCAAGGGCAGTATGGAAGCCCCCGAAGAAGTTCTGCTCGACCTCAACGCCCTCGGCAAGGACCGGAAATTCGTCGGCCTCGGCGGCTTCGTGGTCTCTGACGACGACAATCTGCTGGCCTACACCATCGATTACACCGGCTTCCGCCAGTACGCCTTGCAGGTGAAGGATCTGCGCAACGGGCAGACCCTCGCCGACACCACCGCCCGCGTCACTTCCATGGCCTGGGCCGCCGACAACAAAACGCTTTTCCTGACCACCGAGGACGACGTCACCAAACGCAGCGACAAACTGTTCCGCCACGTCCTCGGCTCGTCCAAATTCGATCTGCTCTACGACGAGAAGGATGAACTTTACGAGATCGGCATCGGCAAGACGCGCGACCGCAAGTACCTGATTCTCGAAATTGAAGCCAAGGACACCAGCGAAGCCCGCTACCTGTCCGCCGCCCGCCCGCAGGATGATTTCGCGGTCTTCCTGCCGCGCCAGAAGAAGCACCGTTATTACCTCGACCACCGCGAAGGCGCGTTCTATATCCGCACCAACCAGGACGGCATCAATTTCGCCATCATGACCGCGCCGGAGACCGATCCGGCACGCAAGAACTGGAAGGTCTTCCTCGCCCACCGCGACGATGTCCGCATCGACGCTATCGATCTGTTCAAGGATTTCGCGGTCTCCGTCGAAAAATCGCAGGCCCTCGCCCACCTGCGCGTCCACAACTTCAAGACCGGAACCTGGACCGCCATCGCCTTCCCCGAGCCCGTCTACTCCGTCTTCCCCGGCGGCACGCCCGAGTACGAATCCACCACCTACCGCTACAACTACCAGAGCCTGATCACGCCCTCCAGCATCTTCGATTACGATACCCGCGGCGGAAAATCCACCCTCCTGAAACAGCAGGAAGTGCCCGGCGGGTACGACCCCAAGCAATACGCCAGCGAGCGTCTCTGGGCGACCGCGCGCGATGGCGTCAAGGTGCCCATCTCCATCGTCTACAAGAAGGGCACGGTGCGCGACGGCAAGGCGCCGCTCTTCCTCTACGGCTACGGCTCCTATGGATTCGGCACGCCGCCAGCGTTTTCCAGCCAGCATCTGAGCCTGCTCGACCGCGGCATGTCCTACGCCATCGCCCACATTCGCGGCGGCGACGAAATGGGCGAAAAGTGGCGCGAAGACGGCATGCTCATGAAGAAGAAGAACACCTTCTTCGACTTCATCGACTGCGCCGAATTCCTGATCGAGGACAAGTGGACCTCCGCCGACCGCCTGGTGATCGAAGGCGGCAGCGCGGGCGGCCTCCTGATGGGCGCGGTGGTCAACCTGCGCCCCGATCTCTTTCGCGCCGTGCACAGCGCTGTGCCGTTCGTTGACGTGATGAACACCATGCTGGACGCCACGCTCCCGCTGACCGTGGGCGAATATCTGGAGTGGGGCAACCCCAACGAGAAGGCGGCCTACGACTACATGAAGACCTACAGCCCCTACGACAATCTGGAGAAGCGGGCCTATCCGGCGATGCTCGTCACCACCAGTTTCAACGACAGCCAGGTGATGTACTGGGAGCCCGCCAAATATATCGCCCGCCTGCGCACCGTGAAGACGGACAGCAACCCGCTGCTCTTGAAAATCAAGATGGACCCGGCAGGCCACGGCGGCGCCTCGGGCCGCTACGACCGCCTGAAAGACCAGGCCTTCGAATACGCCTGGATGTTGACGCAGGCCGGCATTTCTAAATGAAGTGGCATAAGGCTCCGCCTTGCGCATCCGGGCGCAACTCGGACCTTGAGTTTCTACATTCCGTCAACTCATAAGTGGGACGGACGATCGCCTTTCGCCGCCTGCGCCTTGAAATCCGCCAGCACCGATTTTTCCATGGCCCGTGCGGCGCGCAGGAGCCAGTTGCGCGGGCGCTTCTTGAGATCGGCCGCCAGCGCGCGCGCTGCGATACTGCCGAGGTGGACGTTCGCCGTTTCCCATCCCATGGCATACAGGAGCCGTATCTCGTCGCGCTCCTTGGGCATGGCGGAAAGCTCGATGCGCGAGCAATCGGGAGCCAGGCGGCGCACAATCCAGCGCTTCTGAAAATGTACGAAAGGGTCGCGGCAGCGAATCGCGGTGTCCAGAATCTTCTGATACAGGATCGGCGCCGTGCCTTTTCCCTCCGCCGCCCAAAAACAGGCCGACGGGGCGAGCGCTTTGGCTTCGCGCGCGATGCTGCCGCCGCGCCAATCGGCGATGGCGACATACCGTTCGCGGCCCAGGCTGCCGAGTCCGGCCACGCGATGCACGATGTGCCAGTCCAAGCCCCTTTCGGGCATCATGCTTTCGATGGCCTTCCGCGCCCCGGCGGGCGGTTCTTTTGTCTCTTCCGGGAGCGCGTGCAACTTCTCCCAGAACTGCTCGGGCGCGTGCAAGCGCGCGGTGGCCATGGTGCGGAGGGCGACGTGGTGCTCGGCCAGCGCGAAGGGTTTGCCGCCGGCTGCGAGAGACTCGACGTATCCCTTCAGCAGCGCATCGACGGCGGGTTTGGCGCCGCAGGCCGCGGGCGCCAGCAGCGCGCTAGTGGCCAGGCGAATCAGATCGTTGGTGTAAGGCAGGCGCCAGGCTTCGTCGAAATCGTTGATGCCCCAGATCAGGCGGCCTTCGCAATCCCGCCAGGTTCCGAAGTTCTCGATATGCAGGTCGCCGACGGCCAAAACCACCGGCGCCTTGGCAGCCTCCGGGCAGATCTCCGGCCAGACCTGGGCCCAGCGGTAGAAGGTGGCGCGCAGAAAGGGGAACGGGGCGGAGCGCATCTGCGCGTGCTTGAAGGTGAGGTCGGGACCCAGCAGACTGAGATGGTGCGAGAGCCACTCCTCGTATTTTGCGGTAGCTTTGACGATGTTCATTCCAGGCACACTCCGGGCGTCAGCATCCACTTCAGCACACCTGCAGCCTTGGGTCCGAAGCGGTCGCAATCGATGCGCACGAGGGCGGCCTTTTTCATATCCACGTGCAGGGCGGGGCTGTCGAGGAGGAAGGCCACCAGGGAACTCATGAGGGGCTCGTGGCTGGCGAGCAGGATGGCGCGCTCATCCTTGCGGTTGCGGATTTCTTCCCACGCGTCGAAAGGGGAGGACTCGGGCACGAGCGCGCTCGTGCGCACGATTTGGCCTTTATAGGCGAGAACCTCGGCGGCGACGGCGGCGGTTTCGATGGCGCGGCGGTAGGGGCTGGAGAGGATCAGGCTGGGATCGAGGTCGGCAACGCGCGCGCGCTTCAGGACGCGGCGCAGTTTGTCGCGGCCTTCGCCGGTGAGCGGGCGCTCGGCATCCGGGTGTCCGGGTTTGGCATCCTCGGCGATGCCGTGGCGGAGCAGGTAGATCTGCATGGGTCTCTCTCATTGTAATGAGAGATTGCAGGGAGCGCGTGGCGGGCGTTCCGCGGGGAGGGCGGCGGGAAGCAAGCCGGGCGCGAGGGGAAGACCGCTCTTAGTGGGAAAAGCGCCGAAGCCCGGATTTCGCGAGTGCTTTCCTTGATCTCGGGCATGGGGCCGCTGCTGCGTTCATATCAACACTGATATATGCTGGAATAGATGGAACGAAAGGCGGTCAGATTCGCAGGCGGCTCGCCGAAGCCGAATTGCATTTCAGAGCCATGATCGGGAGAGAGGAGTAAACGAATATGCCCCGAAGGATACAGGTTGAGGAGGGAAGCGGCAACGTGTTCGCCGATATCGGCCTGCCAAATCCGGAGGTGGCGTTAGCCAAGGCGGAGATCGCCCGCCAGGTGAACCGAATTCTTACGGAGCGCGGACTGAACCAGGTGCAAGCGGGGGCGCTTCTGAGAATCGCGCA
>JADGNT010000543.1 GCA_017883345.1 Candidatus Solibacter sp.
CGGTTGCCGGATCGGCGTCGCCCGCGATATCGGGCACCCCGCGGCCTTTGAAGTGGGCCGGATTGACGGACACCGGCACCTTCGCGCCGGCCTGATAGGCAGGCAGCGGGAAGTGATCGCTGACTCCGCCTCCGGTGGCGCCATTCCCGGCGCCGTGGTTCCACACCACCTCCCGCGAGATCTTGCCGCCCGATGACTCCAGGCGCGTGCCGCCGCAGGCCAGTACATTGGGGCTCGACGCCGGAAAATCAACGTGCGCGGCGCCATCGGTGACATTGTCCGTGGAGCCGTCGTCGCCCGAAGCGCAGCACACCGAGACGCCCAGCAGGCCCGCGTCCTGGAAGGCCTGGTCGTAGGCGGTCAGCGACTGCGCCGTCCAGGTGGATTCCGCGCCGCCCCAACTGATCGATACCACCGATGGCTTCCGCAGATTGTCATGCACCGCCGTAGTGATGGCATCCAGGAAGCCCTGGTCGGTGTTCGGCCCGAAGTAAACCGCGATCTTCGCCTGGGGTGCGATGGCGCCGACTACCTCGATGTCGAGCAGCACCTCGCCATCGGCGCTGTTCGGATCGCCCACCGGTTGGTTGCTGGCCCCGTCCACCGAGACCGCGGTCACGCTGGGCGCCGGACTGACTTTCAGCGTACTGAAATAAGCGCTAAGGTCGGAGGCGCTGTATCCGCCCCCTAGTTCGACGATGGCCACCGTCTGCCCCGATCCGCTTCCCGCCGTCGGGAAGTTGTAGAGCTTGGCTACTGCCGGGGGCGTGTAGGAAGTGTCGCCGGCCGCCCTCGGTCCCACGCCTTCCACGTGCCGCCGAAAGCGTACTCTCGCCTGCGGACGCGCGTCCAGGCCGAACACGCCCACCACGATGTTTCCAATACGGCTCGGAATGGTCAACTCGCCGGTGCGGCCGCGGTACGTGCCGTCGGGAGACTGGAAGACGCGCAATTGAGTCCCGAACGCCTCGTTCATATGCGCCACCGTGCCAGAGACCAAGATACTCCGCCGTGACAGATCCACTTGGCCCACCGTGAGATCGAACGCCGCGGCGAACTGCTCGATCTGCTCGACATCGGCCGGGTCGGCGCCATAAAGTTCGGCAAACTTGTTGCGGGGAATCGGGCGCGACCCCGGAGCCGGTAGCTCTTCAGTCCTTCGGCGCACCACAATCGTCGCGCTCACCTCTTCATTCGGATCCGCGACGCCGATCACACTGGAATCCACCGGCGCTCGACGCTCGCTGCCGCGAACGGTTACTCTCTCAGTTGGCATACACCCTCCCTTGGATTTCGAAATGAAACTGCAAATTAAGATACCACGCGCCGGCTCAGGTGTTGGCTGTTGCTCATCCGTTCGAGTGCGATTCCTCCCGTGACACGCCGATCGGGGCAGTTTGGGAGCCGGCCCGATCGCGCCAGCGTCTTGAAGGCACAGGGTCGCGTGGCCGGCAATGCTTCCCTCTACCCCTTCGCAGACCACTCCGTTCGAGGCGACGTCGCCTGGGGGCGGTATCGCACCTGAGCGTTTATCCGATCGGCACAATCTGGCCTGGGGCCATCGTCTCCAGAGCGTTAAGGATAGCCTCTACAAGTGGCAGCAGGTCTTCAAGCTGATTGGTCCGGGAACGGATCGGAATGATCGAGAGCTTCCGGCCAGCGAGATTCTGTTGGTGAGGTATGCCTTGATCTACTGTGAGCAGGACCTCGTAGCCGGCGAGTTCGGCATCTCGCAATAGCTCGCCATTCTTTTTACCTTTCAAGCCGGCCCACTCCGCACTATGGGCGTCGTGGCCGGGAAAGCTGTGCCGGAAATCCAGTGGCGGACACTCGTCCAGCAGAATCTTCATGCGATCCTGGCGAACAGCGACTCTTTTGCTTCCTCCAGGGCCTGGACTGCCAGTTCACGCGTGACCGTGGGGAATTGTCGCAGGAACTCACCCAGCGATTGGCCGCCTTCCAGGTAGTCGATGAGATTCTTGAACGGAACGCGAGTGCCTCGAAAGCAGGGCGTGCCGCTCATGACGTCCGGGTCGCTCACGATCGCTTGTTCCGCCATAGTCTCTATTTATCTTAGCGTCTGGATCGGCCGTTGGGTGCGGCCATTTACGCCTTCCCCCGCTACTCGAAGTTCAGATTGACGATGCAGTCCTCGCCGGCCTTCACTTTCACCCGGACGTGCAAGTTCTTCTGCCCCGCATCGTAGAACCACGTGCGGTCTGTCAGCGCAGTGAGCACCGCCACTTCCCGGTACTTGCGATCCTCGAACTCCACGCTGGACGGCCGCTCCACATGGTGCACCACCCACTGGTAATCGCGGTCCTTTTTCGATTCGATTTCGAGGCGCATGAAGTCCAGCGCCGGCGAGGCGTGAACCTGCGAGTATTCGGCGATGTCGCCCTCCAATAGGAAAAACTCGCCGCCCAGTTTCGGGAAGTAGTGCAGCGCCATGCCCGCCGCGGCGTCCAGCGGCACGATCGCGCCGTTGCGCGCGAACACGGGCAGCGACTTGCTTTCCACCGTGATGGTGCGCGGTCCCGGCGTCACTTCGTTGGTTTCCAGGTTGGTCCACGTGCCGCGCGGAAGATACACGCTGCGCTGGTCGCCGGGTTCGTAGAACGGCGCCACCAGCATCTCGTCGCCCAGCAGGAATTCGTCCGCGTACCGCGCGCCCTCCCTGTCGTCGGGGATCTCGAAGGGCAGCGGATGCCACACCGGGAAGCCTCTGTCCTGCAGCTCGGCGATGTAGCTGCCGAAAAACGTGTCGAGCTGTTGGCGGAAGCCGCTCAGCCCCACCGTTCCCGGCGACACGCGCGCCACCAGCGATCCCAATTGCCGCGCCCGCGCCTGCAGTTCCGGCGGCGCCGTATTGTACGCCGCCAGGTTGAACATCGGCGCGATGGCGGCGGACATGGAGCCGTGGACAATGCGTAGCAGCGACGCCTTCAGCGTGGCCCAACTGCCGAACCGCTCGCTCGCCACGCTCCACGGTTCGGGGTAGTTCCCTTGCAGGTTGTGCTCTTCGAATATCTCCTTCGGCGTGGGACCGTAATAGAAGTAGTAATCGATCTCCGGGCCCTGTATGCGATAGTGTTTTTCGTCCGTGAAGTCGAAGTGGTACGTGCCCGGGCCGGGGTGATACTCGCCGTAGCCGGCAGTCGAGACCAGGAACGGCACCTCGGCTCGGACCGATTTGCCGCGCAGGTCGAAACCCGCATCGGTCCCCGGGCCCAGGCCGTAGAACGCCGCGCCCGCCAGCGCCTGGCGTTCCCACACCACGCCGCCGGCTTCCGAGCGCGCTTCGCTCAGATCCATCATCAGCGGCGTGCCGTCCAGCCGGCGCACGCCCACCTTCACACCCTGCTTCTCCAGGGTGACCTCAATCAGCCGCGAGCGCAGCCGCACCGCGTCCCCCGTATCCTCGGTGGTCAGGACGACGGGCTCGTGCGCCGCCTCCGCGCTCGGATGCAGCGGCCCGTTGAGCACCCTGCGGAAATGAAACGTGCTCGGCGTGATCCAGATCAACTCGGCGCTGCCGCGGTCGAGTTGCAACTCGATCCGGTTGCCGTGCGGCAAAAAGGCCAGCAGCGTCGCCACCGCGGCCAGCGCCTGCGGGGGCATTACAGCAGGACCATTTCGCGCTGAATCTCGCCCGTCACCCGCGCGTCGTTGTCGCCGATGAACATGTTGATCTCCGAACGCACCCCGAAGTGCGGCAGATAGATCCCCGGTTCCACCGAGAAGCAGCTCCACGGCATCACGCGCCGCTCGTCGTGCGTTTCGAAATTGTCCATATTCGCGCCGTTGCCGTGGACTTCGACGCCGATCGAGTGCCCCGTGCGATGCGTGAAGTACTCCGCGTAGCCCGCCTTGATGATCACCGCCCGGCAGGCGTCGTCCACCTCGAAGCCGTGCAACGTCTCGCCCCGCGAGATCGCGCTCTCCACCCGCGCGATGGCCGCGTCGCGCGCGTCGCGCACCGTGGTGAACACGCGGTGCATCTCGTCGCTCGGGTGGTCGCCGCAGAATGCCGTCCAGGTGATGTCGTAGTAGACCGCGCCCGGCCGATCCAGCTTGGCCCACATATCGAGCAACACCCAATCGCCGGTTTTGATCGGCGAGGTCGCTTCCGCCGTGGGCTCGTAGTGCGGATTGCTGGCGTTGGCGTTCGAGCCTACGATGGGGCCGCTGTCGGTCACGAGGCCGGCGTCGGCGAAGCCCTGGCGGACGAAATCCTTGACCTCCACTTCTTCGAGCGGCGCGCCGTTGCGCGTGCGCTCGCGAATCAGTTCGAAGGCGGCGGCGCGCACTTTGTCCACCCGCCGGCCGGCTTCCAGATGCGTTTCCAGGGAG
>JADGNT010000544.1 GCA_017883345.1 Candidatus Solibacter sp.
TCACCAACCCCATCGCCAGCAATCAGGAATTGATGCGCGCGTCGCTGTTGCCGGGCATCTGGAAGAACGTCACCGACAACGCCAAGCACCGGGAGAGCTTCCGGTTGTTCGAAATTGGCTTAGAGATCCACCGGCGGGAGCCAGGACTTCCGGAGGAAATTCCGCACCTCGTGGCCGCGCTCTACGACCGCACGCTCTACGACCGCAATGCCGGCGGCATCTTCGAGCTCAAGCGCGTCGCCGAATGCCTGCTGCCCGGCGCGCGGACCGTCCCCGCCGAAGCCCGCGGCTACGAGCATCCCGCGCGCGCCGCCGCGATCCAGTGGAAAGGCGCGGTGGCCGGACGCCTCTTCGAACTGCACCCCAGGTTCGTCGAGACCGGCCGCGCCGCCGTCCTCGATCTCGATCTGCGCCTGGTGGAGTCGCTACTCGCCGACCGGACGAAGTACACGCCCATCCGCCGCTATCCGTCGAGCGCCTTCGACCTATCGGTGATCGCCCCGTCGCGCGAGCTTGCGGGCAAGCTGGAAGCCGCCATCGCCGGTTTCGCCGGCCCGCTAATGGAGTCCATTCAATTCGTGCGCCAATATGCGGGTCCGCCGCTCGGCGAAGGCACCAAGAGCGTCTCCTTCCGCCTGACCGTCGGCTCGCCGCAGCGCACTCTTTCCTCCGACGAGATCGCCGCCATCCGCGCCACCATCATCGACCGCATGCGCGACCTAGGGTACGAACTCCGCGTCTAAAACCGGGGGACAAAACCCGGGGACAGACGGAACGTTTTCCGATTTTCTCGGGCACTGCTGAGGCTCGCACAAAAAAGTGCCAAACCGCTCCCTGACGGTCGCGCCTCGGTGTGCAGACGCATGTTTCGTGGCGAGCCACGCGCGTAATCCGGAAAACGTTCCGTCTGTCCCCGGTTTTTGTCCCCGGTTTTCCGGGTTCCCCCCCGATTTTCCCTCGATTTTCCCACCATGGCGAGCCACGCGCGTAATCCGGAAAACGTTCCGTCTGTCCCCGGTTTCCCGGTTTAGGCCGCGCGGTACTTATCCCGGCATTCCTTCGAACAGAAATGCAGCACCTCTCCGTCCACCGTGCGCGTCACGCTAGCGCCGGTGGAAACATAGGTTCCGCATACCGGATCTTTCTTCAACTCGCCGCCCACCACCACGTTGGGCCGGGAAGGCGGCGCAGCCTGGCGGGTCATGTCGCGCCTGGTTTGGAAAAGACCACGGAATAACGATCGCAGAAGAGCGAAGACCAGCAGAGGAAGCAGAATATCGACGATGAGATAACGCAGCATGGGGGCGGGGCGGGAAGCGTCGCCCCGCCCCGGAACTCACTGACTCAGGCTACTTTTTCTTCTTGGGGGCCGGCGCGTTGGGATTTTTGTACGCCGTGTCCACCTTCGCGTCCAACGAAGCCAGCATGCCTTTTGCGGAGTCCGCGAACTGCCCGGTGGGCGCCAGTTGCAGGTACTTCTGGAATGCTTCCACCGTGCCCGCCACCGGCGTCACTTTGCCGTCGGCCGCGAACGACGCCTTGCCAATCAGATAGACCCCCAACTGGTAGTACGAATCCGCGTGGTTCGGGTCGAGCTCGATCGCCTTCTTGAATGCCTGTCCGGCCGGTTCAGCCTGTCCCGCGTTCACCAGCATCGCGCCCAGGTTGTAATAGTATTGCCCGGCCTTGGGCGGATCGAGTTCCGCGGCCTTCTGCAGTTCCGCCTGCATCTCCGGGAACTTCTTTGCCTTGCCGAGCGCCAGCGCGAAGTTGTTGTGCGTCGCCGCGTCCGACGGATTCAGTTCCAGCGCCTTGTTGTAGCCCTCAATGCCCTTGGCCATTTCGGCGTCGAACTCGGCGCCAGTCTTCGTCGTCGCCGCATTCACGTGCGCGTCGGCGAGTTGCGCCCACACTGCCACCTGCTTGGGATCCAGTTCGCTGGCCTTGGTCAGGCTGGCAACGGCAGCGTCATAATGCTTCGCGCGCTCCGCAGGGTCCGCCGCTCCCGCCGCGCTTTGCATCTCCGCCAGGCCGCCCGAGAACGCGTCGTTCAGTTCCTTGTTCTTCTTCATCGACGTTTCGCGCTCTTTGATGGCCTTGTCGTAGGCTTCCTTCTGCTCCTTGCTCATGCCGCGTTCCTGCTCCTTGGAGAGAGCCGCCGCGTTGCCCCCCGCCGCGGCCTGCGCCGCCTGGTTCATCTGCGCGTTCTGGGCAGCCCGCTGTTTGGCGATCTTCTGCAGGTCGAAGTTGACCGCGGTCGGGTCGCCCAATTTGGTGCGCACGCCGTTTACCGCGTCCACGTCCTTGCCATCTACTTCTATCGCGATGTTGTAGTTGCCCAACGGCAGACCATTGTAGAAGTAGTGGCCTTTCTTATCCGTGTTGCACTTGTAGCTGCCCTTGATATCGGTACGCGTGATTTTGACCAGGGCTTTGACCATCGGGGCCCCGTCCTCGCCGATCACCATGCCTTCGAGCGCCGTGATCTGGGCGAAAGAGGTCACCGCGAGCAGGCAAGCTCCGGCCACGGCAACAAGCAGGTTGCGAAACTTCATAAAAAAACCTCCAACTAGAGACGATTCAGTATTAAACTCCAGTATACCGTAACAGATTTTGGCGCACCGTGAAACCCTATTCATCAAACAACCCGATCTGTTCCTTTGGCGCCGGCTTAGCCTTCCGCTTCTTCAGCGGACTTCCCACCACCCCGAGCACCTCGACAGAGACCAGCGACGCCCTGGGCGCCCACACCCGCTGCTGGTTGCCGAATGAATCCGGCGGGATCACGGTGAACCCGCTGCCTTCCAGGAGCATGAGATTATTTGGGATAATCCCCTCCAGCACGCCTCCGTCCCGAAATCGCAGGTTCACCCACAGCCCCGCCATCTTGGGTCGCGTCTGGAAAACCTGCCGTTCCGGCTCCGCCGCGCCCTCGAATTCCTTCACGAACGCCACCAGCTTGATTTCGGGATAGGGGACGATCGACGCATGCCCCTGATCGGAAAGCAGTTCCACGCCCTCCGGCTGCAGAAAAGACGCGGGGTTGACGTACCCCGCCAGGGTTTCCCGGTCGTAACGGCGGATCAGCGCTTTTTTAGTGGTCGAAGCGGCCAAATTGTCCCCTATGCAAGAACTATGTTTCAAACATTTCGCGGCTTATTGTATCATTGGCACGATGTCTGGCGCGCTTGCGGAAGGGTCGGCACACCTGCGTAGCCAGATTACCGCCTTTTTGAACTTCTGCCGCCTGGAGAAGGGTCTTTCGGTCAATTCACTCGACGCCTACACCACGGATCTCGCTCGTTTTAAAGAGTTTATTGGTGATGCCACGGACTTGCCGGGCACCCCGGAAATCCGCCTTCATATCGATAATCTGTACCAAACCGGGCTCGGCAGCCGCTCCGTCGGCCGTCACCTCACGACAATTCGCAACTTCTACGGTTTTCTCCTGAGGGAAGGCGAGATCGCTACCGACCCCACCGAGCACCTGCGCACCCCAAGGCAGTGGCAGACTATTCCTAAGTATCTGAATCTGGAAGAGATCGAGAGAATCATTAAGGCCCCCGACCTGTCCCGCCCGACCGGCCTGCGCGATCGCGCCATGGTGGAGCTGCTGTATGCCTCTGGCGTCCGGGTGAGCGAATTGTGCAAAGTCGGAGTGGGCGATTTGAACCTGGAACTTGGCGTCCTCCGTACCACCGGAAAGGGCAACAAGCAGCGCCTCGTGCCAGTCGGCAAGAGCGCCGTCCTCGCCGTCCGGGCCTATCTCGAAACCGGCCGGTCCGCCCTGCTTAAGGGACGCGCCAGCCGATACCTGTTCATAACCGCGCGCGGCGGGTGCCTCACCCGTCAAGCGTTCTGGAAGCTCCTGGCCGCCTACGGCAGGAAAGTGGGCATCTTCCACGGGCTCACGCCCCACGTGCTCCGTCATAGTTTTGCCACCCACCTCCTCGAGGGTGGCGCCGACCTGCGCAGTGTGCAGATCATGTTGGGTCATGTCGATATCTCGACTACCCAGATTTATACCCATGTCATGCGATCGAGGCTTCGAGACACCGTTGAGAAACACCACCCCCGAGCATGATGCGAGCCCGCTGCGGCCGCGGTTCGGGAAAATTTTGTGAGGTCGAAGGCGCAACGCGATGAGCGACTACATTTACATGCTGGAGAGCCATCTCAGCCCGGATCAAAATCGGGCGGTGGAAGACACGCAGGCGGCCGCCGGACTGGCCAACGTCAACGTCTTTCTGACCGGAGGCGCCATGCGCGATATGCTGGCCGGCTTCCGGATCCGCGACCTGGATTTCGTCGTGGAGGGCAACGCGCTGAAAATCGCAAAAGCCATT
>JADGNT010000545.1 GCA_017883345.1 Candidatus Solibacter sp.
AGATACAAGTTCTCGCCGGAGCCCCGCGGAGCGGCGATGCGGATGGTCCCCGCGCGATCCATCCGGCGGCACCCGTCGAGGGCCTCCCGCCAACCCGCGTCCAGGTAGTCGCCGAAAACGGGATCCCCGATGTTGACGAAGCGCGGCTCGTCCTAGGTCCAGAGCGCGCCCGCGTGCGCCGTCTCGCTGCGCAACATCTGGCCGTCGAAGCGGTAAACCACGGCGCCATTCGCCACCAGCGCCCTCTTCGCGATCGCCTGCGGCAGTATGTACTTCGAGAGCAGGTCCGGCGCCGCCTGAATGCGCGTCTCGCTGCCCGGCGCGAGGTACACGCCCGGAATCGATTTCGCGCGAAACGGCAGATCCGCCACGCCGCTCCAGAAGAGGTCGCTATCGATTCCCTCCAGCAGAATGATCTTCCGCGGCGCCGTCTGATGAATCTCCTCCACCCCGAGCACCAGATCTTCCACCCTCCCGGCGCGTGCGTGCTGCCACCGGGTGACGGTCCACGACGGCTGCACGGAAGTCCCCGCATAGACCACGACGACGAGCACCGTCGCGATTCTTCCGGCCGCTCCAAACTTGCGCGCACTTCCCAGCGCATACGCGCCCATGATCGCGATGCCGATCGAGGGCACCGCCAGGTAGTAGTCCATCTTATGATCGGGCAGCGGCAGATACGGTAGCAGCGGAAGCACAAACCACCCGGCGCCAAGCAGCCCCGCGGATTCGCCGCGTCGCAGCCCCCAGCCGATCAGCGCAAGCAGGCTCGCCGCCACCAGCGCGGCCGCCAGTTCGGGCATCGGTCCCAGCGCCCATCTCCAGTAGGTCCAAAGCGTCGCACCGATCGCGGCATCCACGCGCGGCGCGTAAACTCCGGCGTGCGGCGGCGGCGCGAAATAAAAGTGCACCAGCACCGCCGCTAGAGATACCGCAAACATCGGCAGAATCTTCTTCAGGAAGGGGCGCGCCTTGAACACTACATACAGCGCCGCTAGCGCCGGATAGACCACGTTGATTTCGAGCGCCGCCAAACCCAGCACGAAGGCCGTCCAATGGGCCATCTCGTGCGCCCGCCGGCCGGTCTCGATGTGGCGCAACAGGAAGTAGAAAGCCAACAGAAAGAAGAAAGCGCTCAGCACCTGGTTGTAGATCGAGCTCCAGCCCATCGCCGGAGCCAGACCGCAATTGACCAGCCACAGAATCTGCGCGCAGAGCCCGGCCGGCGCCCACGCTACCATTCGCCGCACGATGCCCCCCAACAGCAGCAGGCTCGCCGACTGCGTCAAAAACGTGCAGATATGGAAGGGCAGCGGCTCCACGCCGAATATCGCGCCGAGCCCCAGCCAGAACGCATTCTCGCCCAGCGGCCGCATGTTGCCGTGCGCCTTGGGAGCCAGCAGCGCCCCCGCCAGGTCCCGCGCCGAGTGCACGTCATGCCGCAGATTCAGCCAGCCGAAATCGTCCTGATAGAACCAGGTGGTGAGTCCCGGCCAGTAGAGGACAAGCAGCAACAGCACGGGCAACACAAGCCAGGCGCTGTGGCGGATTTGCGGCATCCTCTGATCGTAACTTACGGCGATAATGAAACCATGCAACCCGGCACACAGCCCGGCACCCATGAAATTGCACACGTCAGCGATACCGCACTGATGACCGCCGCCTGCCGCGACCGGGGTCGCGCGCGGTCACCTGGATTGCCTGCCGAAGAGATGCACACCGCCGGGGTCGCCGCAACTCGCCGACCATCTTCCGAAACACTTGTAACTCAACCTTTTTGCTAAACTGCGCACAATAGGCGAAAGTCGGGACCAAACGTTCCTTCAGGAGTAATTCAATCTGTGACGGGTATGAATAGAGTAACCAAGACCCTGTTGTCCGGGCTGTGCCTGCTGGCGCTGGCCGGCTGCAAACCCGCGCAGCCCGCCAAAGGGCCGGCCGCTATGCCCATCGTTCCGGTGTCGGTGGCCAAGGCCACGCAGGAATCCGTGCCCACCGAACTGCGCGTGGTCGGCACGGTGGAAGCTTCCGCCATCGTGCAGATGAAGTCGCAGATTGCCGGGCAACTCATGCGCGTGGGCTTCACCGAAGGCCAGAACGTTGCCCAGGGCGACCTGCTGTTTGAGATCGACCCGCGTCCCTACGACGAGGCGCTGCGCCAGGCCGAAGCCAATGTGGCCCGCGACCGTGCGCAGATCACCCAGATGGAAGCTACTCTCGCCCGTGACGCAGCTCAAGCCAAATACAACTTGAGCGACGCCGATCGCTACGCCGAACTCGCCCGGGCCGGCGTGGTTTCGCGCTCCCAATCCGACCAGGCCAGGACCTCTGCCGATGTGGCGCGGGAATCGGCGCGCGCCACGTCGGCGAGCATCGAAAGCGCCAAAGCCAATCTGGATAGCGATCTCTCGGCGGTGGCCGCGGCCAAGCTCAACCTCATTTACTGCCAGATCCGCTCGCCCCTGTCCGGACGCACCGGCAACTTACTCGTCCACGCGGGAAATCTGGTCAAGGCCAATGACGTTCCCCTGGTGGTGATCCATCAGGTCTCCCCCATCTTCGTCAACTTCAACGTGCCGGAACAACACCTCGCCGCCGTGCGCCGCCTCAACGCCAATCACCAGCTCGCCGTCCGCGTGTTCGCGCAGGACGATCCCACACGGGGCGCGTCCGGCACCCTCTCCGTCATCGACAACACCGTCGATACCGCCACCGGCACGATTCACCTCAAGGCCACCTTCGATAATAAGGACGGCGTCCTGTGGCCGGGCCAGTTCGTCACTTCCGTCCTCACCTTGGACACCATCCAGGGGGCCACCGTCGTGCCCGCCGAAGCCGTGCAGGCCGGGCAGCAGGGCCAGTTCGTCTACGTCGTCGGGCCGGATAGCAAGGTGGCCATCCGCGTGGTCACCGCCGGCCGCGCCTTCGGCAAGAAGATGGTGATCGAGAAGGGCATCGCTCCCGGCGACACCGTCGTCACCGACGGCCAGTTGCGCCTCTTCCCCGGCGCGCAAGTGCAACTCGTCGATCCGGCGAAACTCGACACGGGGAAGTCATGAACCTCTCGCGCATCTTCATCGAGCGCCCGGTGATGACGGCGCTCATCTGCTTCGCGATTCTCCTCTTCGGCGCCATCGCCTTCCGCGAGTTGCCGGTGGCGGCGCTGCCCAGTGTGGACTACCCCACCATCCAGGTGGCCGCCGCGCTCCCCGGCGCCAGTCCCGAGACCATGGCATCCACCGTGGCCACGCCGCTGGAGCGCGAGTTCTCCACCATCGCCGGCATACAGTCGATGAACTCCACCAACGCCCTCGGCAGCACCTCGATCACCGTGCAGTTCGCGCTCGACCGCAAGATCGACGCCGCCGCGCAGGACATACAGGCCGCCATCTCCCGCGCCGGCGGGCGCCTGCCGTCTAGCATGCCGCGCCCGCCCTCCTACAACAAGCTCAATCCCGCCGAGCAGCCCGTCTTTTACCTCGCGCTCGATTCCTCGACGCTGCCCATGTACACCGTCAACGAGTATGCCGATACCCTGTTGGCGCAGCGCATCTCCATGATCGGCGGCGTCTCGCGCGTGCAGGTGTACGGCGCGCAGAAGTACGCCGTGCGCGTGCAGGTGGACCCCGACAAGCTCGCCGCCCGCGGCATCGGCATCGACGAAGTGCAGCGCGCCGTCGCCAGCAGCAACACCAACCTGCCCACCGGACGCCTGGATGGCGACAAGCAGGCGTTCACCATCGAATCCAGCGGCTCGCTGGCCAACGCCTCCGCCTACCGCCCCATCATCGTTGCCTGGCGCAACGGCACCGGGGTCCGCCTCGAAGAACTCGGCAACGTGATCGATAGCGTCGATAACGACAAAGTGGTCGCCTGGTACGACAACAAGCGCGCCGTCATCCTCGCCATCCAGCGCCAGCCCGGCACCAATACCGTGGAGGTGGTGGACAACGTCAAACGCCTGCTGCCCCAGTTCCGCAAGGAAATTCCGCCCGCCATCCATCTCTCCATCGCCTTCGACGCGTCGCAATCCATCCGCGGCTCCATTCACGACGTGGAGTTCACCCTGCTGCTCACCATCGCCGTCGTCATCCTGGTGATCTTTCTCTTCCTGCGCAATCTCTCCGCTACCCTGATTCCAGGCTGCGCCGTGCCGTTCTCCATCGTGGGAACTTTCGCCGTAATGTACCTGTTGGGCTACAGTCTCAACAACCTTTCGCTGATGGCTCTGACCCTCTCCGTGGGTTTCGTGGTGGACGACGCCATCGTCATGCTGGAGAACATCGTGCGCCACATGGAGATGGGCGAACCGCGCCTGCTCGCCGCC
>JADGNT010000546.1 GCA_017883345.1 Candidatus Solibacter sp.
ACCCTGCCGCAGGACGCCTTCACGGTTTACGAAAACGGCGTCCAGCAGCCGATCAAAGTTTTCCGCCGCGAAGACGTTCCGGTTTCCATGGGGCTGATCATCGACAACAGCGGCAGCATGCGGGACAAGCGCGCCAAGGTGGAAGCCGCGGCGCTTACGCTGGTTAAGGATTCCAACCCCGAAGACGAGGTCTTCATCGTCAATTTCAACGACGAAGCCTTCCTGGACCTGCCGCACGGCAAGTTGTTCACCAGCGACATCAAGGAAATGGAAGAAGCCCTGACGCGCATCGATTCGCGCGGCGGCACGGCCATGCGCGATGCCATCCGCATGTCCATCGACCACCTGAAGGAGAAGGCCCACAAAGATAAGAAGGTCCTGGTGGTGGTCACCGACGGCAACGACAATGCCAGCGTGGTCAGCTTGGAAAACCTCGTGAAGGCATCGCAGCAGAGCGAAGTCCTGCTCTACGGCGTGGGCCTGCTGGGAGAGGAAGAGCGCCGCGAAGCGCAGCGCGCCCAACGCGCGCTCAAGGCGCTGGGCACGGCTACCGGCGGCGAGGTCTACTTTCCCAAGGACGCCGGCGAAGTCGAAAAGATCGCCCACCAGGTGGCGCGCGACATCCGCAACCAGTACACCATCCAATACACGCCGTCGGACACCGCGATGGACGGCACATTCCGCCAGATTAAGATCACGGTCAAAGCTCCGGGCAATCCCACGGTTCGCACGCGCAGTGGGTATTACGCGACTCCGGACCAGGCCGGTCCCACGGGTCCCGGAGCCAAAGGGCCTACTTCCAAATAATGCGTTCTTTCACACTCTGTCTTCTCATGGCGGCCGCGCCGATGGCCCAGCAAGCGCAGGAAACCGCCACTGTCTTTCGCGCCGACACGCGCATCGTGGTCTGCCACACTACGGTGATCGATAAGAGCGGTCACCTGGTGACCACACTTCCGCAATCGGCCTTCACGGTCTACGAGAACAAGATCAAGCAGGAGATCCGCAAGTTCAAGCGCGAAGACGTTCCGGTTTCGCTCGGCCTGGTGATCGACAACAGCGGCAGCATGCGCAATAAACTGGCCAAGGTTTCAGCCGCGGCGCTGGCGCTGGTGAAGGATTCCAACCGCGACGACGAGGTCTTCATCGTCAACTTCAACGACACGGCCTACCTGGACAACCCCCAGGACAAGGATTTCACCAACGACATCGCGGAACTCGAAACCGCGCTCAGCCGGATCGATGCCCGCGGCGGAACGGCCATGCGGGACGCCATCGAGATGTCGATCCAACACCTGAAGAAAGCCCACCGCGATAAAAAGGTGCTGGTGGTGATCACCGACGGCAACGACAATTCGAGCATCCTCACTCTGGAACACATCATGAAGAGCGCGCACCAGAGCGACGTGCTGATCTACGGCGTCGGCCTGCTGACCGAGGAGGAGCACCGCGAGGCCGCCCGCGCCAAGCGCGCGCTCAACGACCTGGCCGAGGCCACCGGGGGGAAGACGTTCTTCCCCCAGAGTGTGGAGGAAGTGGATGCGATCGCGCATCAGGTGGCGCACGATATCCGCAGCCAGTACATCATTGAATACTCGCCCTCCAATTCGGCGATGGACGGCAGTTTCCGCGCCATCCGCATTACCGCCAAGGCCGCGGGCAATCCAACCGTGCGTACGCGCAGCGGCTACTACGCCACGCCGGACGCGAAGACCAATAAGTGACGAATAAGTAATGATCCGCATCCTGTGGCGTCTCTCGCGCGGCTACCGGCTCTGCCCGTGGCAGAGTCCCTACCTGCGCTGGCGCATCGAGACCTACTGGGGACTGCACGCGGAAGCGATCACGTTCGCCCAGTTCTGGAGCTTCGCCTGGCGGCAGCGGCGCGAGCTGCTGCGCTACCTCCGCTGGGCGGAGCGGATGAGGTAGTAGAATAAGCAGCCCGGTGGGGCAGCCAATCCTGGCTAGGGTCCCCTCTGGGGACGGCTTTCAGCCGGAGACGTGGCATGAGGCTCCGCCTTGTGCATCCGAGCGACGCTCGGAGGGGCGCGCTGGAAAGCGCGCCCGCCGGCAGGATTGCCTGCCCCACGCCTTGCTATTCTGCATTTGTGCTCCTGCTGTTTCGAATCTGGTCGCAACCCGCCGGCGCCATGAGCGCGATCCTGGATCGCGGTAGTCTCCTGTTCGCCAGCGCGGCGGTGCTCGCCGCCACTCTGCTGCTGAAGTTCACCGCCCCCGGGCTGCCCATCAGTTTCTTTACGCCCCTGCTGGTGCTGGCGGTGGTCTACGTTCCGGGAACGCTGCTGCTGGCGACGCTGCTCGGCAGGCTGGGTGGAGTGGGCGTGGTCTTCCAACGCGACTATTCCACGCTGTTGACGTGCGCCGCCATGGCGTTCGCGGCCGCCGAAATCCCCCTGGCGCTGGCGGCCTCGCTCGTGCCCGTGGGTTACCTGCCGATTGCCGCCGTGCTCTACTTCGCGCTGCTCATGTTCTTCGCGGTGCGGACGGTATTCGGCGTGGCAAGCGGAACCGCCGCCGGCGTGGTGGCGCTCTCCTGGGTTCCGCTGGCCGCCGCCGCGTTCTTCTGGGGACCACTGCGCTTCCTGCTGGGCATGCTGGCGTCGCCGTTCTTCCTCTTTTTCGCGTGGTACTACCTGGGCAGCGAACTTTCGGGCCTGGGCGCGGGATTGCGCAGCCGGCAGAGCTTCCGCCGCATGCTCGAGGCCGCCACCGTCAATCCCCACGATGGCGAGGCGCAGTACCAGCTTGGCCTGATTCACCAGCAGCGCCACCAGTACACCGAGGCCACAGGCCGTTTCGAGAAGGCGATCGCGATCGACCTCACGCTGACCGACGCCCACTTCCAACTGGGGCGCATGGCTCGCGAACAGGGACGCCTGCGCGACGCGCTCGCCCACTTCCAGACCGTGGTCGGCCAGGACGAGCGTCACAGCTTCAGCGAGGTGCTGCGCGAACTCGGCGGCATCTACGTCGCGGCGCGCCAGTATGCCGATGCGCGCAACGAATTGGCGATTTACACCGAGCGCCGCCCCTACGATCCGGAAGGACTCTACTACTACGGCCAGTCGCTGGAAGGACTCGGAGACACCGCCGCGGCGCAAAACGCCTATGCCTGCGCCGTGGAGGCCGACCGCACCGCGCCGCGCTATCGCCGCCGCTATACCGCCCGCTGGAGCCGCCTGGCGCAGAAGCAACTCGGCAAGCTAGTAACATGACTGCGAGATTTGGTGCTACTGCAAACCCGCTCGCTGACGCTCGGGGCTCGGATCGGAGCCCCGAGCGTCAGCGAGCGGGCAGCTCTCAACAGCACAACATCACTGACAGAGGGCTGCCGGGCAGGTACCACGGTTTGTCAGGCGTAATCAACTGGCCGGCAACCAGGCAGTAAAGTCACGGCGCGACAGCGGAGTAGACATCCATGAGGTATCTGGTTCCGGAAGCCGCAACGCTTCCCGCACGGTAAGCCAACCATTTGTCAGGGGCATGGAACTCCTCGTCCCTTTGCGCGTGATCCACTCCAATCTCCGGCGCTGCTCGCAAGTCTGCGCGATCTGCATGGCGATTCGGACATCCTGCGCGACATACTCAAGAACCTCTTTGAAGTGGCCTTGCGCCCAAAGCTTGGGAGCCTCGGCGCCACTCATGCCGGGCGGCTTACCTGGCAAACCCATACCCTGTGCGGCTTTGTCCAGAGCTATGGGGTAGCCCTTGGAGCAGACCACGTGAAACATCATATCCACATGGCCGAGCGCACAATCCCTGCAACTCGCGGCAGCACCGGACTCTTCCGCGAGAATGTCAAAATCAAAGCCCAGCCCATTCCAGGTGAGGATTCTGAAACCGCTTGCCGCCATGCTCGACAAGTACTGGACCAATCCCTGAGCGTCCTCCTGGCTCATTCGTTTTTCAGGCAACTCATCCCGTGTCTTGCCGTACCACAGGAGCGGCTGGTCCGTATCGCTCGCCAGTGTGGCTGCGCAGGAAATGCCCAGCGGCCGATGCGCACGCCAATTGAAATCTTCACCTGGAACGTCCTTGGCAGTTTCGATGTCAAACGCCAGATATTGACACGCCATTCAGCTATCCTGTCCGCCGCCTAACGGCTTAGCGTCCAGCGGCGGGCGCGGTTTGCCCATCTGCCGCAACGCGTGGTTAGACGCAGCCCGATTATACTCCCTGCAGTGTCTGCTTAGAGACCACGCAAGAGTAACTTCTCAGCCACCGACGTGGCGCAGACTCTCAGTCTGCCGCGTCCCGACTCCTCGGGACGCGCTTTGGAGCACGCCCGGCAGGCGTCCCGATGAGT
>JADGNT010000547.1 GCA_017883345.1 Candidatus Solibacter sp.
CTTATCGACATAGGTGCAGAGGAAGCCCGAGCAGTAGGGTTCAAGCGACTGTAGCACGTCCTCGGCGGTAAACGCGGTAGCCTCCTGCCAGCCTTTGACCACGATGCGGCCGCCTTTGGAATCGAGCGCGATGGTCAAACGTTCGCGGCCCACGGCATCGCGCAGCGCGGACAGAAGCTCTTCGTTGATGCCGCTTTTGGTGAACGCACTGGTGCCGACGATTACGCGGTGTGCGCCCTGGGCAAGGAGCGTACGCGCGCGACCGGCGGTGCGCACGCCGCCGCCCACGCGGCACACGGCTTTGGCGGCCAGCATGCGCACCAGTTCGTCGTTCGATCCGCGGCCGAGGGCGGCATCGAGATCGATTACCTGTATTTCGGGGAAGGCGGCGAATTTGCGCAGCATCTCCTCGGGGCTATCGCCCTCCAGCGCCTTCTCGCGCCCCTGCACCAACTGAACCACCTTGCCATCCATCAGATCGATGCAGGGAACGATCATGCCGTTACCCGCACCGGGATGCCGTGTCTGTCGAGTTCTTCCTTGAGTTGATTCACGGTGTAAGTCCCGTAATGAAAAATGGAGGCCGCGAGCGCGGCATCGGCGCAGCCCTCGGTGAGCACGCGGATGAAGTGCTCGGGCTTCCCCGCCCCGCCGCTGGCGATGATCGGAATGTGGGTGGCGCGCGAGACGGTCTGGGTGACGCGGCAATCGAACCCGTCCTGCACGCCATCGGTATCCATGGAGGTGAGCAGGATCTCGCCGGCGCCGAGCGCTTCGCCGCGCGCGGCCCATGCCACGGCGTCGAGGCCCTCGTCGTCGCGCCCGCCGCGGGTGTAGACGTGCCATCCGCCGGGTCCGTGGCGGCGCGCGTCGATAGCCAGCACGACGGCTTGCGCGCCGAATTCGTTGCTCAGTTCGGTGATCAGTTCGGGACGGCGCACGGCGGCGGTGTTGACGGTGACTTTGTCGGCGCCGGACATGAGGATGCGGCGCGCGTCGCCGACGCTGCGAATGCCGCCGCCGACGGCCAGCGGGATGAACACCTTGCGCGCGGTGCGGGCCACCACGTCGGCCATGATTTCGCGGGCGTCGCTAGAGGCGGTGATGTCGAGGAAGACGAGTTCGTCGGCGCCATCGCGGTTGTAGCGGTCGGCGAGTTCCACCGGATCGCCCGCATCGCGCAGGTTGACGAAGTTGACGCCTTTGACGACGCGCCCGCCGGTGACATCGAGACAGGGGATGATGCGTTTGGCTAACACGGGGAAGGCCTTTCACCGCGAAGGCGCGCGGAAGGTGAGGGAGTAACTTTGACGCGGAGGCGCGGAGGCGCGGAGAAAGACGCGGAGAACCCAGAAAAGAAAATCAAAGGCAAAGAGAGCGCGGAGGAAGCGGAGTAAGAGGCGGTTCGCGCGAAGGACTGGCTAGTCATGCGAGCTCCAGGAAGTTGCGGACGATTTTCAGGCCGACGGCGCCGGACTTTTCGGGGTGGAACTGGACGCCGTACACGTTGCCGCATTCGAGCGCGGCGGTGTAACGGATGTCGTAGGTGCAGGTGGCGCTGGCACGGGGGTCTTCGGGCACGTAGTAGCTGTGCGCGAAGTACACGTACGGGCGGGCGTTGAGGTCGCGAACGAGTTTGGATGCGGGGCGCACCTCCAGCTCGTTCCAGCCCATGTGGGGAACGCGCGCACCGAATGGGAAGCGCCGCACGGCGCCGGGGTAGATGCCGAGGCCGCGGACTTCCGGGGCCTCTTCGCTGGTATCGAACAACGCCTGCATGCCGAGGCAGATGCCGAGAAAGGGCACGCCGGCTTGAATGCGTTCGATCAGCGTCGAGCGCACGCCCAGCGCATCCAGGGCGCGCATCATCTGGCCGAAATGGCCCACTCCGGGGAGAATGATTTTGGAAGCAGCCGCGAGGCCGGCGGCGTGGTTGACAACGGTGTAGTCGCAGCCCAGTTCGCCAAGGGTGTTCTGCACGCTGCGCAGATTGCCCGCGCCGTAATCGAAGATGGCAATCACAAGAGCCCCTTGGTGGAAGGAAGCTGATCCTTGAGGCGCGCGTCCTTGGAACAGGCGAACTTCATGGCGCGCGCGAAGCATTTGAAGATGGCTTCCAGCTTGTGGTGGTTGGAGCGGCCGTACAATACCTTGGCGTGCAGGTTGGCGCCGGCGTGATTGACGAAGCCGCCGAAGAAATCCTCGGCCAGCTCGGTTTGCATGTCGCCGACCAGGCGCACCTTGACCAGATCCTTATAGACCAGGGCGGGACGTCCGCCGAGATCGACGGCGACCACGGCAAGGGTCTCGTCCATGGGCAGGACGAAGTAGCCCGCGCGGTTGATGCCCTTGCGATCCCCCAGCGCCTTGGCGAACAACTGGCCGAGCACGATACCGACGTCCTCAACGGTGTGGTGCTGATCCACGTCGAGATCGCCTTCGGCATTCAGGGTGAGGTCGAAGCCACCGTGTTTGGTGAACAGCTCCAGCATGTGGTCGAAGAAACGGATGCCGGTAGAGATGTCATAGCGGCCGCGGCCTTCGATTTTCAAGACGCCGGAGATGCGGGTCTCCTTAGTGTCGCGCTGTAGCCGAGCGGTTCTCATGAGGCGAAGACCTCGGTCAGAACGTTGATGTCGTCGATGATGGCGGAGGCGCCTTCTTCCTGGAAGAGGAAGACCAGGTCGAGGTAGCGCGGGTTGGAGGGCGCGGCGATGCCGATGAAGGGGACGCCAGCGGCGCGCGCGCAACGCGCGTCATCCACGGTATCGCCGATATAGTAGACCTTGCGGCCGGGGTTGGCGTTGAGGATGCGCAGCAGACCCTCGGGATGCGGCTTGCGGTTCTCCACTTCGTACATGCCGACGACGGGATGGAAGACCACGCCGCCGGCGAAGCGGTTCAAGGTGAGTTCGGCCTCGGCTTTGGGGCGTCCGGTGAAGACGGCGAACTGAAATTGCCGGTTGAGCTCTTCCAGCATGCCGGGGCGCGCCACCCACTCTTCGCGGAGGATGAGGCCGCCTTCGCCGTTACCCAGGAAGATGGATTGAAAGTAGTCCCTGGCGGTTTCGAACGGGATCTCTTTGCCGGCCACTTTGATGAGGTGGTGGGTGAGTTCCCAATCGTCGTTCCAGCCGCCCTGGTTCTTATAGTCCTGGATCTGTTCGCGAGTCAGGTCGACGCCGGTGAAGTGCTTGACGGTTTGGGCGATGGTCTCGCGATAGCTTTCGGTGACGTCCACCAGAACGCCGTCCATGTCGAATACGATCAGCGGTTGATTCATTGGTTCCAGATCTCTTCCAGCGCGGCCAGCAGACGGCGGGTTTGGGCGCGCGTGCCCACGGTGATGCGGACGCAGCCGGGCGCTTCGTACCCGCGGTCGCGCACCAGGATGGCCTGGCCGCGCAGGCGGTCGCGCACTTCGAGCGCGCGCGCGCCGAAATGGCCGAGGACGAAATTGGCCGAGCTGGGCACGTAGGCGATGCCGAGTTTCTCCAGGCCAACGCAGAGCAATTCACGCGCGGCGAGCACTTCGGCGACGTAGTTTTCAATGTACGCGGTATCGGCAACCGCCGCCTGCGCGGCCATCACGGCGAGGGAATTCACACTGTACGGCGACTGCGCTTTGTGCAGGTATTGGATGTTGGCCGGGTGCGAGAACAGGCATCCCAGGCGCATGCCCGCCATGCCGAACACCTTGGAGAAGGTGCGGCAGACGAAGAGGTGCGGCACGCGTTCGATCTCGGCGAGCGCGGTGACGCCGGAGAATTCGTAGTAGGCTTCGTCCACCATGACGACGGCCTTCTTCGCCCGCTTCAAAATGCGCTCGATAGCGAGCAGGCTCAGGCCGGTCCCCGTGGGGTTATTGGGATTGGAGAGGATGACGGCGCGGGTTTGGGGCGTGATCCGATCGAGCACTTGCTGGAGGGGAAACTCCATCGACGGCTGCGGGTAGGCGACTTCCTTAATGGTGGCTCCGGCGACTTCGGCGTAGAAGCGGTACATGGCGTAGGCCGGCTTGAGCACCAGCACTTCCTGGCCGTCATCGATATAGGTATTGATGAAGACCTGGATGGCCTCGTCGGTGCCGTTAGTGAAAACGAACTGATCGGGCGAGACGTGGAAGTAGCGCGCCATGGCTTGCTTGGCGGCGGTGTACTCGGGGTAGACGGCGAGATCCGCGGCGCAGAGGTTGGCCTTGAGGACATCGATGACTTTGGGGGAGCAGCCCACGGTGTTCTCGTTGAAATCGAGGCGCAGCTTGCCGGCGCGTCCGCCGGTGGGCGGGGAGTAGGGCGCCATGGCGAGGACGGCGGGGCG